>JBCCEL010000159.1:0-13058 GCA_039030315.1 Pseudomonadota bacterium | reverse complement strand
GACTGCCGTGGTCGGTCGCGGTATCCGGGTGAACGATGAAGGCATTCAGCAGGTTGCCGAAGTGCTGCGGCACCAGGGCGTGGAACTGATTGTGGTAGACTTGCGCGGCTACGACATCCACATTGACGGTCACTTTCTGATGATTGATGTCGATCTCGCGCTAGTGTGGCCGCGGGGACTGCCTTTTTCCTTTTTGGAGCGTCTCAAAGAACTCGGCATCCGCACCATCGAAATGACCCAGGAGGACAACAGCTGGATTGTGAACGGACTGGCGGTCCGTCCCGGCCGGCTCATCATGCCGAAGGGACTGTCCGATGTGACGCGCGAGAAGCTGGATGAGCACGGGATCGAAATCTTGGAAATCGACTATCATCGCGTCCAGCTCAACGGCGGCGGCATCCATTGCTCGACCTGCCCGTTGATCAGGGATTCGGTCGACTAGATCTGAGGGAGGAGAAGACATGCCGGAAGAAATGGCGCCTATCGCCAATGACGAGCGACGCGTCTGCAACATTCATGATGGCGGCTTCGAGCCATTCGTTGATTCAAGTGGGCGGCATGACGGCGACATCTTGCGCGCAAGCCCAGGCCGGCCGGATGGGTATGGTTTCTACGTGTACCGCATGCCTCCGGGCCACACCACGACCTCGCATGTCCACGAGTCCGGCGAGGAGTTTCTGGTGCTGGAAGGTGAACTCATTGACCATGACGGCTACAGATATGGTCCGGGCGATCTGGTCTGGCTGGCTCCGGGCACAAGGCACAACTCTCACAGCCCCAAAGGCTGTCTGGTCGCGGTCTACTTTCCGGAAGCTGCATCGGCATAACCATGGATCCGGACGTGATCGTTATCGGCGCTGGTGCGGCGGGTATCGGGGCTGGTCTCGAACTTCAGTCCCAAGGAGTGCCGTTTGTCATCCTCGAGGCCGCCAACCGGGTTGGCGGGCGGGCGTTCACCGATAGAACATCCCTGCCGGCCCACTGGGACCAGGGTTGCCACTGGCTGCATTGTGCCGATCAGAACCCTCTCGTTGAGTGGGCGGACAGGCTGGGCGCTGTCTATGATGACCAGGAATGGAATGATCACTTTTCTTTCTGGGCGGACGGGAAGTGGCTCGGTCGAGACGACCGCTTGGCCGCCAATGCTGCCCTCAGGAATGCGTTCGAGGCGGTCTACGCCGTGGCGGGGAGAGGAGAAGATGCGCCGATCTCCGGGGTGCTCCCGGACTGTGGAATTTGGAACCGGCCGGTGCGGTACTTCCTTCAGCTTATGGCGTGCGAGGATCTTGAGCATGTGTCGGCCCTTGCCTATGGCGATTACGATGACACGGACCTGAACTGGCCCGTAGTCAGCGGCTATGGAGATCTTCTGTCACGCATGGCGGGAGAATTGCCGGTCCGCCTCCTCACCCCGGTCTCGGCCGTGGAGCAGTCAACAAGCTGTGTCAGGCTCACAACCCCTGACGGTACAGTCGAAGCAAAGGCCGCGATCGTTACCGCATCAACGAACGTTCTCCTCTCAGGATCCATTGAATTCAGCAAGGGGTCGGTTCAGGAGGTTCTGGATCTGGCGCAGAATGTCCCGTGCGGCGCCTACGAGAAGGTGGCTATCGCGTTGCGCCGATGGCCGGAAGAGGTGATGGGCAGGACGTTCTTCAGCGTGGATCCGCGGGACGGCTCCCCACCTCTGGATTTCCAGGTGGCCGGAACCGATCAGCCGCTCCTCATCGCCCACATGGCGGGAAGTCTGGCGCGCGATCTGTTGCGGGAGGGCCGGGACGCGATGGCCGAATTCGGGGCGGACCGGCTCATTCAGGCTTTTGGCTCGGACATCCGACAGGACATCATCGGGGCACATACGACCGATTGGCTGGACAATCCCCACGTTCTCGGCGGCTACAGTTATGCCAGGGCAGGGTATGCAAAGAACCGGCATGATATGATCAAGGCGGACACCGGCAGTGTCGCTTTCGCGGGGGAAGCCTTTTCCCTGAGCTGGCAGGCGACAGCTCATGGGGCCTATCAGAGCGGGCGTGATGTGGCCTCTCGCCTGATCGATACTATGAAGCTTGCCGCCTAGGCGCTGATACCCCGGCTCTCCATTGTGGCCAGCAATCCGGCTTTGAGCGTGTCTGCCAGGAAGTCGATCTGCTCCCGGGTGATGGTCAGCGGCGGGGACATGACGCACATGTTGTAGATCGGCCGAACGAGGAGGCCGTTCTTCATGCAGTGTTTGTCGACCTCTGCCGCGAATGCCATGTCCCGCTCTTCGTCGGGATTTTCAGCGTCAAGCTGGCATTCGACACCGGCCATGAGGCCGATGGCGCGCACTTCGGAGACAACCGGCAGATCAGCCAAATCCTTCAGCCGTTCGGCAAAGTACGGTGACACATCCCGTACTTGCTGCAGCAGATCCTCACGCTCGAAGATGTCGATGTTCGCTAGTGCGGCCGCCGCTCCGACCGGGTGGCCAGAGTAAGTGAAGCCATTGGAAAACCATTTGTAATCGGTACCCGAGGCCTTGATGTCGTCAATTAGACGCTGAGAGATCATGAGCCCGCCCATGGGCTGGTAGCCCGAGGTCAGGCCCTTTGCCATCGTAATCATGTCCGGGACGATGCCGAACAACCGTTCCGAGGCGAACATTTCCCCAAGGCGTCCGAAACCGGTCACGACTTCATCGGAGATGTAGAGCACATCATACTTTCGGCAAATCTCAAGACAGCGCTTCTGATAGCCTTCTGGCGGGATGATGACGCCGCCGGACGCCAGGATGGGCTCCGCAATATGGACGGCGACGGTTTCCGGCCCGGCGTCCAGAATGGCATTTTCCAGATCTGCGACCTTCTCGTCGCAGAATGCCTCAAGGGACATGCCGTCGGGACGCAGGAGCGGCTTGGGGGCGGGGATCAGGATGACATTGTCCGCCATGTCGAGGTTGGTCTTGTCGGACAGTTTCCCAGAGACCGATGCACTCAAGAAGGTCGAACCGTGATAGCCGCCTACGCGGGCGATGATCTTCTTTTTCTCGGACCGTCCCAGCGCATTATTGTAGAATTGGACGAAGCGAAGCGCGCCGTCCACGGCGGTAGATCCGCCGCAGGTGAAATAGATGTTTGTCAGGTCGCCTGGAGCATATTCCCCCAGCTTCTCCGTTAGCAGACCGACGCTTGAGGTCGCGTTGGAAAAGGGCGAGTAGTAGCCCAGTTGCATGGCCTGATCGGCAATGGCGTTGGCGATCTCCTGGCGGCCGTATCCCACGTTGACGCACCACATCCCGGCCGGACCGTCGAGCATCCGGTTGCCGTCGCTATCGATGACGTGCACGCCTTCCCCGCGCTCGATCACCAGGCGCTTGTGTTCTCCGATGCCCCCGAAATTTTCCCAGGGGTGCACGACCCTGTTGTCGAGCCGTTGCAGGGTATCCGTATCAAGATTGCGTCCGTGCCGGTCAGTCGAGTGGTCCATCTGAGGGGTCCCGTCATCAATCAAAGAGAGCTGCCATCCCTACATTGGGGGGCTTTGCGGAACAAGGCCGGGCCTGGCGGGCCCGCTCCCGCCGGGAGCACTTGCAGCAGTTATCTGTCCTCTTTCCGTTTCATGGCGAGCAGCCGTTCTGGGTTGTGTTCGGCCAGCCAGGAGTTTGCCTTGCCCACCAGCCATGATCCGAAACCGTCAATAAGGTTCAGGCAGTCGACAGGATCCTCAGAGGGGTTCAGGGCCAGATTGAGTGCGGTGTTCATTTCCGTCTGCCGGAAGGGAAAGTGCCGGCCGAAGTCTGAAGCGCACAAGGCGAGATCACGCGTGAACCGGTTTTCCCTGAGCATGATCAGCGAGAAGCCTGTCCGGATCATGTTCTTCGCAATCCGGCTCGACCAATATTTCACATGAGTTCTGTCTTCCCCGGGCGCGCGGACGTTGTTTCTGGCTTCAGTGATATCGGCGTCAATCTGAACAATGTCGATGTTCGCTACGGCAGCATCAGGAGTGTATGTAGGCAGAACGCTGGTGAGGTCCTCGCCGAACAGACAGACTGATTGGGTCTTGAGTACGAACGGCATTTCATGGACGAACCCTGTGTCCCGAGCATCATCGGCGGCAGCGAACTCGATCTGCACCCCGGTGAGCTGCGGATGGCGGCCGAAGATCTCACGCTCCGTCGTTTGGATCCAGGCCTGGTCCTCGCTGTCCGTCGGAGCCGACGCGAGCGCGATGATGTCCATGTCGGATATCCCCGGGAGAGCTAACCCTCGCGGAATGGAACCGCGCAGATAGACACTGTGGAGGTTGGGGCCAAGGTTGTTCCGGCACGCCGATACCGCCTCATCGACAGCGGCCTCGAAGGCAGGTCCGATGAGGGAGGCGTCTGCATCGTTCAGAATGCAGCCCCGGCAATCGAGCCGCCAATACCGCCCGATCCTCTTTGGTGTTCGTGGTCTCATTTCGGATGCCGGGAGGTTCATTGCCTTGATTGTCCACGGCAGGCAAGCCATGCTGCATTCGTGAATCGGAAACGCTGTTGTGGGAGTGAACGCCTGTGTCGGTTGAGCATGAGCAGGAATATGACGATGCCCTCGTGCATCTGCTGGAGGCTGTCTGGGGCGAAGGCTATCTCTCTCCCGGAGGCCCTGATGAGATCCTGCTCATAGTGGACGGCGTCAGGTTCGATGGCAGAAAGGTGCTCGATCTGGGATGCGGCACCGGCGGGATCAGCCTGTTTCTCGCCGAGACCTACAAACCGGCGCACATGGTGGGTCTTGACGTCGATGAGGGACTTGTCGACCGCGCGGCCTCCGCAGCGGAAGAGCGTGGTCTCGCCGGCGTGGCGGAGTTCGTCTTTGCCGAGCCTGGTCCTCTGCCCTTCGCCGATGCCTCTTTCGACATTGTTTTCAGCAAGGACGCCATGATCCACATCCCGGACAAGGAAGCATTGATGGCGGAGGTCGCGCGGGTGCTGGCGCCAAACGGAACCTTCGCCGCTTGTGACTGGATGGCGGGCTCCGATGGTCCGTTCTCGGACGAACTGAAACATTATGTCGAGTTGGAAGATCTCGGATTCGGCATGGCATCCGCAGCTCGTTACGAAAGAGCGATGACTTTGGCGGGCCTGGAGGACATCAGAATGACTGACCGGAACACCTGGTACCGAGAACGGGTTGCGCGGGAATGCGAGGCGTTGTCCGGTTCTCTGTATGAGGGGCTTGTCGACAAAATCGGCAAGGAGTTCGTTGATCACGAAATAGACGTCTGGAATGCCCTCAAGGTCGTCGTCGACAGCGGAGAACTTCGGCCCACGCACATGCGGGCCAGGAATGCTGGATGATCGGCCTCAGATCACTGATCAACCTTTGTGTCTCTCTCAGCGGGTTCGGGAAGCACCGGAAGTGCCTTCTTGCCGGCCTTGAGCTGTTTGCGGGTCCGTGCCCTCGCCTGGTGGCGACGGGTGCAGACACTGCATTCCGGCGCTTGCTGAACTTCCGTGGCATTGTGGGGCTGCGGCTGTTCCGAGGCCTCGGCAGACAGGGTGCCTGCCGCGAACGCGACCATGATGAGAAGGGAACGGCGGGCTGGAACGGTTATGTTCATTTAGGCGGCTGCGCTGCAAGGTAATCTCTGAGTGGCGCCGTACTGTCAGTCCTGCCGGCATGTTCCCGGTTGGCAAACTCGATTGCGGCCGTCTCGTGTGCGGTCAGGAATTGGAGCAAAGGAAGATCTTCTTCCGGCGCTATGTTCTCGAGTCCCTCGAAGTCGTCCATGTATAGCGGATAGCGCTCCACCATGTAGGCGATCAGTTCGCGCCAGCTCCAGGCGCCATGCCGTTCAATGCCCCCGGCCTCCAGTCCCTTGAGTTCGTCGTCCGGCCGGGGTTTCAGGCCGTGTTTCTCGATAAGAGGACGCACGGCCTCTGCGGCGTGCCGCTCCACCTCCGCCAGGAGGATCAGTTTCTCCTGCTCTCCCGGCCCATCGAACCGTTCGGCCAAGCCGCAGAAATATGCCTCGCCCATGATCTCCTCCTCAAAATAGAGAAGAAGCGTCTCCAGATAGGCATTATGCTCAATCGCATCAGCGCTCATGGTTCAGAGTATAGAACCGAAAGCTGAAAGAGCGAAGCGCTTCAGTCATGAGGCCTGACCGCTCCTCCGGTTCCAGCGCCGAACGGCAAATCCGAGGACAAGAAACAGGAGGCTGGCTCCGAGGAGCCAGAGGCCGAGATTTGCGACAGAACGGTCCGAGGCGGTGAGCCGTTCTGTGACCTCGCCATAGCTGACCATTGTGAGTTCTTCTTCCTTGTCGCGCGGATTGCGTTCCTGAAGCTGCCAGATGAGCCGGGTGCCCTGGCCGCCGGTTTCCTGCTTTCGAACCCAGATGTCCACGGCCACCGCCGTTCGGTCGCGGACCATGGGATACTTGGGATGGCTTGACGGGTAGCGGAACTCTCCGGGGACGCCCTTCAGGGTGAAGTAGACGGAGGTTACGGCTGGCAGAACTGCCCCTGCGCTCGTCTTTGAAATATCATCCCGGATGACGACCCGATCGATTTCTCCGCTGATCTTGGTCAGATCGGTCTGGTCCGGATAGGTTTGCGGCCACCACAGCACTGCAAATACCAGCCCGAAAGCGCCCGTCAGGATGGCGAGCAAGAAGTACGGCCAGACTGGCAGACTCGATGTTTTAAGTGAGCGGGCCATTGTTTCGTCCTTTCCGTGCTTTCAGAATAGCAGGCATGAGTTTCATTCGCGATGCCCGCCTTGCTGACCTTCCCGAGCTGCGCTCGCTCGCCCGGCAAACCTTTGCAGAGGCCTTCGGCCACTCGATGAGCGCTGCGGATCTGTAAGCGCATTTGGACGAGCACCTTTCAAGGGATCGGCTGGCTGGGTTCCTCAAGGAAGATGCTGTCATCGTTGCAGAAGACGCCCATCGGCTCGTGGGTTTCGTCCAGATCGGCTCGCTGCGCGTGGAGACCGAAGGCTACGATCTTTCAAACACGCGCGAATTGCGCAGGCTGTACGTCCTGAACGAGCTTCAGAACCATGGCATCGGAGCCCGCCTGATGGGTGCAGCGCTGAGCCATCCCTCCACTCTTGCAGCCGAGCATATCTGCCTTGATGTGTGGGAAATGAATGCCGGTGCAGTTCGCTTCTACGAGCGACACGGTTTCCGGGTCGTGGGTGAGCGGGTGTTCGAAGTTGCATACGGTGAGGAAACCGATCCTGATCTGGTCATGCGTTTCGACCGGAGCTCTTCTCCAGCCACTGCCGGCGCGTGAGCCGGAAGAACGGGTAGCACCCCGCATAGGCAGGCCGGAGGCCCTCGCTGATCATGCCCGACTTGATCAGGACTCTCTGGGAGGCGAGGTTATCGTCATGGGTTGTGGCAACGACCTCCTCTAGCGGCGTCTCATCGAAGGCGAATTGCAGCATCCGTCTGCAGGCTTCCGTTGCATAGCCCTGGCCCCAGGCGGAACGGCGCAACAGATACCCGACCTCAATCTGGGCATCCGGGATCTCGTCGCCCTGCACGAGATTCCAGTCCGTGTCGTCTTCCTCGACAGGCATGGGCAACAGAATGACTGTGCCGATTTTTTCTGCCGTTGCCCGGACGGTGAGGCACCAGATGCCGATGCAACCGCCTGCGCAGCGCCGCATTGCGATGTGCAGGTCCTCCGAAACGTCATTCGGTGTCATGACCTCGCCGACATATTTCATGATCTCCGGATCGGTCAGAAGGACAGTGGAAATATCCAGATCTTCGGGACCAAGAGGGCGAAACTCGAGGCGTTCGCTGCTAAAGTTCAGGTTCATCTCTGATCTATAGGTCCGGGGCACAGTCGCAGGCAACCTTGCGTGTGTCGATCAGATTGCGCAATCGGCAGTGTGCAGGATGGATGGGATGCTGGAACTCACGATACGGAACGCCCATTTCTGTGATGCCGCGGAGGTTGGGGTGATCGGCTACGCTTCGTGGCGCAAGGGCATCGCGCCGCTGGTGCCGTCTGAAACGCACGCCTTGGTGTCGGAGGCCACCTTCGCGGATTTCATTCGGGAGTATTGGAAACAGATCCTGATTGCGGAACTGGCCGGCCGTATTGCAGGCATTGCCGCAACGGAGGAAGGCGACAACTACATAAGCGATCTGTGGGTTTCGCCCTTGTATGAAGGACTTGGCGTCGGGACCACGCTGATTACCGCTCTGGAGAGGCGTGTTTCTGACCGCGGGTTCGATACCGTGGAGATCGAAGTGATGACCGCGAACCGGCGCGCCCTGGATCTGTATCTTAATCTTGGTTATGTCATCACCTGGCAGGACGAGCGAATGGACACGGTTCTACAGGCGCCGCTCCACAAGACTGCGCTGCAGAAGAAGCTGCGGCGCTGACCGGTTCTGACGTCAGTCCAGATCCTGCCAGCACGTGAAGACGTGGTTTGTAACCGACCGGTTGACCGCAGGGTGGGAAGTTGCCTGGTTTGCGCTTGTGTCCGTGAGGTAGGCGTATGACCGGTCCAGCTGCTCCCGGTCGGCAAAGGACATGACCACGTAGTATTCCGGAGCATCATCTGCGTCGGTATCCATGGGTGTATCAGCTTCACGCCGGCCAATCTGGCCGGTGCTCGACACCAGGCCTTTCGCACGCATCTGCTCAACAAGCGTACTGTACTCCTGGCTGAACGCCTCAATGCTTACACCGGGTTTGAGGTCAAATCTGCTGAGCATATGGATCATGACAAGTGAACTCTGTGGGCCGCGAAATGCTTGACTCGTTTCGCAAGGCCACCCTAACATTTGACTGAACGTTCATATAGTGGCCGCGGAACCCGCGAGACTTGCGGACGTTTGGAGCCTCTGGAGCAATAACTCAAGAAAATACCTTTGCTCTGGAGGGGGAATCGTAGGGAGCCGTGCGACGCGCATCTCAGGGCAAATCATGCTGTCGCGTCGCCACAATGGGAGAAATATCTTATGGATGTCCTTGATCAATTGAACGCAGTGCGCACGGGCAAGCTCAGCCGCCGCAAGTTCACAAACACACTTGCCGCAGCGGGCGTGAGCCTGGTTGTCGCGCCGATGGCTTCCAAGGTCGCCAATGCTGCGGCTGCCGACCAGGGTACCTACTTTACCTGGGGCGGCTATGACGTGCCTGAAATGTTCGGCGAGTACATGAAGAAGCACGGCGAAGCACCCAATTTTTCGACCTTCGGAGGCTCCGAAGAGGCCCTGACCAAAATCCGCGGCGGCTTCGTTGTGGATGTTGCCCACCCCTGCAACCAGGCCATTCCGCGCTGGGTGGCGACAGGTCTGTTCCAGACAGTAGATACCAGCAAGCTTTCGAACTGGGGCGACGTGATGCCGGCGCTCTACAATCTTGAAGGAAACATGGACGGGGACAAACCGTACATGGTGCCTTTTGACTGGGGCCAGACCTCCGTTACCTACCGTACCGACATGTTTGACCTGGACGGCAAGGAGGAATCCTGGGGCATGCTCTGGGACGAGCGCTACAAGGGCCGCATGGGCGTTCTCGCATCGGCTGCAGACACGTGGTGGTGCGGTGCCATATACGCAGGCGTTGACTTCACAAAGCTCTCCTCGGACGAGAACTTCAAGAAAGTCGCCGATCTCATGCGCAAGCAGCGTCCGCTGATCCGTCTGTACACGGATGACACGACAACCCTTGAACAGGCGCTAGCCTCCGGCGAGATGGTCGCGGCAATGACGTGGAACAGCTCGGCGGTGACACTCAAAGGCCAGGGCGTGCCTGTTAAGTTCGCCAAGCCGAAGGAAGGCGCCTTGACCTGGGTCTGCGGTGCAATGATCCACAAGGATGCGCCCAAACTCGACCGTGCCCACGACATCATCAACTCGATGATCAGCACCGAGACCGGCAAGTGGCTGATCGGAGAGAACGGTTATGGGCACTCGAACAAGAAGTCCTTCGACCTGTTCGATGATGCCAAGCTCCTGGATCTCGGTCTGAGCCGCAACCCTCTCGATATCCTCAATGCGGGTCACTTCCAGATCCCGCAGACGCAGGAGTTCGAATCCAAGATGAACCAGGAATTCGAGCAGATCAAAGCCGGCTTCTAGGTTTATCCGATACGACGGGGCGGCCCGCCGGGTCGCCCCGGAACTGCTTGCCGGGCCGGCACGGCCGGTCAGGCAGAAGATGCGCCAGCGTACGCCGCAGTGGTGTGCAACTGGCGCAGCCGCGGGGATGAGGGAGGCAGACCTTGGCCGACACAACAGCTACGATCGGGACCACGACCTCCCGGCAGGGCGGCCTCAGGAATACGCTCAGCGCGCTGTTCCTGAGCAGCGAATCCATCAGGGGCTACTCGCTGTTGTCCCCGACACTCCTCGTGATGGCGATTGGCATACTCATCCCGTTCGCCATTCTTCTGACGATGAGCTTCTGGACCCAGGTGGCCTTCGACTTCGACACCACCCTGTCGCTCAACAACTACAGGAAGGGATTTGAGCATCCGGTCTACGAGACCTTGATGCTGAGATCGATCATGATCTCGGGAAGCTGCGCCATCATAACGGTTCTGCTATCCTATCCCATGGCGTACTACGTCGCGTTCCATGTGAAGAAGCACAAGATGCTTTGGATCATCCTGATGACCCTGCCGTTCTGGACCAGCTATCTGCTCAGGGTGTTCGCATGGAAGGTGGTTCTCGGGTACAACGGCGTCATCAATTCAGGGCTGAAATCTGCGGGCATCATCGAGCAGCCGATGGAGTTCCTGCTCTATAGTCCGCTCGCCGTAGTGATCACGCTTGCTCACGCTTGGGCAGCCTTCGCGATCCTGCCGCTCTACGTGTCTCTGGAGAAGATCGACCGCTCCCTGCTTGAGGCGGCAACCGATCTTGGCGATGGACCCGTGGCCCGCTTCCTGCGGATTACGCTGCCGCTGTCGTTGCCGGGGATTATTGCGGCAACGCTGATTATCTTCATCCCGACAGTCGGTGACTACATCACCCCAGCGCTTCTCGGCGGGCCGGACGGCATCATGATCGCCAACATGATCCAGGCCATGTTCGGCAAGGTCAACAACTGGCCCATGGGCGCTGCCCTGTCCGTAGCCATGATGATCACCGTTGCGTTGTTCTCGTTGACCTTCATGTTTGTTAGCCGCAAGGCGACGGAGCGGATCGGATGAGTGAAGTCTCCTATATCGACAAACCGAACCGCCCGCTCGCCGTCTATGCGATCCTCTATCTGGCGTTTCTGTATATCCCCGTCCTGTTCCTGCCGCTCTTCTCCATCAACGACTCGATCTACATCGCGTTTCCCCTGAAGGAGTTCACGGGCAAGTGGTATGTCCAGCTCTTCCAGAATGAGCCGATGTTCGCGGCGCTGATGAACAGTGTGAAGGTCGGGGCGGTCACCGCCGCGATCTCAACGCTGCTGGGTGTGTTCGCGGCCAAAGCTGTCACGAGATACCGGATGCCGGGCCGTGGGCCCGTGGTCGGGTTCATCATGCTCCCTCTGGTGATTCCGGGGATTATCTTCGGAGTGTCTCTCCTGATACTGATGAGCCGGCTGGGCGTGCCGCTGTCGCTTTTTACGATCACCCTCGGTCACATCATCGTCTGCGTGCCCTTTGCAATGGCGACTCTCATTCCCCGTTTTGAGGGCTTCGACAAGTCGATCGAGGAAGCATCCGCTGATCTTGGCGAGAACGCATTCGGCACGTTTTGGCGGGTGACACTGCCCATGGTTTTCCCCGGTGTGATCGCCAGTCTTCTGCTCTGTTTCACCATCTCGTTTGACGAGTTCATCATGGCCTTCTTCCTGGGTGGAACCGAACCAACCTTGCCGATCTTCATCTGGAACCAGCTCAGGTTCCCGCAGAAGGTGCCGGGTGTGCTGGCTCTCGGCACGATCATCCTGTTCGTGTCCTTCTTCGTGGTGTTCCTCGCCCAGTGGCTCAGGAATGTTGGTGTGCAGAACAAGACGGCAGGGGGCATATAGACATGGCGCAGAACGAGACGATGATATCGATACGCGATGTCAGCAAGAGCTTCGGCTCGGTCCATGCCGTCCGCAATGTGTCGATGGAGATCGGCGCAGGCGAGTTTTTCTCCCTGCTGGGACCATCAGGATGCGGGAAGACAACCCTGCTCAGGATGATGGCTGGCTTCGAGACGCCGACATCCGGCGAGATCTATATCGACGACCAGCCCATGTCGACCGTGCCGCCGCACCAGAGACCGGTCAACATGGTGTTTCAAAGCTATGCGATCTTTCCGCATCTAAATGTACGGGCAAACATCGCCTACGGACTTCGCAAGCAGAAACTGCCAAAGGCCGAGCAGGATGCCATGGTGGATGAGATGCTGGAGCTCATCAAGCTCCCGGGCTATGGCGACCGGCGGTCAAATGAGCTTTCAGGCGGCGAACGGCAAAGGGTGGCATTGGCCAGAGCCCTGATCAAGCGGCCAAAGGTACTGTTGCTGGATGAGCCGCTCGGCGCGCTCGACAAGCAGCTGCGTGAACAGATGCAGCTGGAACTGCGGGCCTTGCAGCGCTCCGTTGGGATTACGTTCGTTTTCGTCACTCATGATCAGGAAGAGGCCCTGACCATGTCCGACCGGATCGCCGTTATGTCCAGGGGGCGTTACCTGCAGATCGACACCCCGAACCGGCTGTACGAGGCTCCGACCACGCGCGAGGTTGCCGCATTTATCGGCAATATGAACTTCTTCGATGCCAGGGTGAAAAGAGTGAACGGGAAGAGTGCGACCGTCGATGCCGGTGCGCTCGGTGATGTAGAAGCCTCCACTGGCGATGGGACATACCAGTCCGGCGAGAATGTCCTGCTTGCGATCCGGCCGGAGAAACTGGTGATCGACGACAAGAAGCCGGCTCGCGGGCGGCGGGCCGTGGAAGGCACCCTGGACAACGCGGCCTATCTTGGGGAGCGCAGTCATTTCTACGTGCGCGTGGAGGGAATTGAAAAGCCCGTTGCGGTATCGGCGCAGAATGCGAACCGGGTTCTGGAGAATGTCAGCGGCGAGCCTCGTCCGGTCTGGCTCAGCTGGCCGGAAGACGCGGT
>JBCCEL010000158.1:0-13161 GCA_039030315.1 Pseudomonadota bacterium | reverse complement strand
GCTGGATGCTCCGTTGGGGCATTCTGCTCTGGTACACAACTCTTGGAGCCGTAATCGGAGTCTTCGGGGTGTATTCCTCGCACCCTGTCCTGCGCTTCCCGCTGCCCTGGTGGATCCGCGCCCCCATCATCGGCGGCTGGACGAACTTTGTTCTGACCCTCTTCGCTTATGAGAAATTCGAAGCGCTAATGGCCGAGGCATTCAGAATATCCAACGGCCTGCTGACCTCCCCCTTTCTGTTTGTGCTGGAAGGCGCGGTGATCGGCCTGGTCATAGGAGGCCTGGCGACCCGCTTCGCCGGCGAAGGTCCGGAAACGGTTGCGCACCTCGACGCGACCCGCTGACATCGGTTGATGCGCTTGAAAGCTTGCGCGGCGCAGAAAAACCCCTAAGCTCTCCCCATGGAGGGAGAGCTGCGGTTTTTTGATGAGATGTTCCTGGACGAGGAATCGCCCCGGGGACCCTATGAGCGCTATCACAGCTGGATCGAATCCGAAGAACCGGCACGGCTCAAACGCAAGACCCAGGAAGCGGAGAAGTTCTTCCGCCGCATCGGAATCACCTTCAATGTCTACGGCAATGATGAAGCCACCGAGCGGCTGATCCCGTTCGACATCGTGCCGCGCATCATATCAGCAGCCGAATGGGCGAGACTCGCCAAGGGAATTGAACAGCGCGTGCGCGCCATCAATGCCTTCCTTCACGACATCTACCACCGCCAGGAGATTGTTCGCGCCGGCCGAGTTCCAGTGGAACTGATCGCTCAGAACAAGGCATTCCTGCCGCAGATGATCGGCGTCTCGCCGCCCGGGGGCGTCTATACTCATATTGTCGGCGTGGACCTGGTGCGCACCGGGCCGGACGAATTCTACGTTCTGGAAGACAATGCCCGAACCCCCTCCGGCGTCTCCTACATGCTGGAGAACCGAGAAACCATGCTCCAGATGTTCCCCGAACTTTTCAGCACCAACCGGGTGGCCGCCGTCAGCGACTATCCGCAGAGCCTGAGCCGCTCGCTGGCAGCCAGCGCTCCCGACTGCGCCGGCGATACACCGGTTATTGCCGTTCTCACCCCGGGCATTCACAACTCGGCCTATTTTGAACATTCCTTCCTCGCCGACCAGATGGGCGCCGAACTGGTCGAAGGCCACGACCTCCAGCTGGTGGACGGCCGCGTTGCCATGCGCACCACACGCGGCTTCACGCCGATTGACGTGCTCTACCGCCGTGTCGATGACGACTTCCTGGATCCGCTGAACTTCAACCCTGCTTCAGTGCTAGGCGTGCCGGGCATCTTCGACGTCTACCGCGCCGGCAACATCACCCTCGCCAACGCGCCGGGCACTGGTATTTCGGATGACAAGGCGATCTACTCCTACATGCCGGATGTCGTTGAGTTCTACACCGGCGAAAAGGCCATCCTGAAAAACGTGCCCACCTGGCGATGTTCGGAACCGGATTCGCTCGCCTATGTGCTGGAGCATCTGCCAGAGCTCGTGGTCAAGGAAGTGCACGGCTCCGGCGGCTATGGGATGCTGGTCGGCCCGGCGGCCAGCAAGAAGGAGATTTCCGCGTTCTCCGAAAAACTGCGCAAGAATCCCGGCAACTACATCGCGCAGCCCACACTGGCGCTGTCCACCGTGCCCATTCTCACCCGTTCGGGTCTCGCACCCCGCCACGTTGATCTCAGGCCCTTTGTCCTGGTCTCCCCGAAAGGTGTGAAGATCACTCCCGGCGGCCTCACCCGGGTGGCCCTGAAGAAAGGCTCGCTCGTGGTCAACTCAAGCCAGGGCGGCGGCACCAAGGACACCTGGGTGCTGGAGGCGTAGGGCGCATGCTGGGGAAGACCGCAGGCGGGATCTTCTGGATGTTCCGCTATCTGGAGCGAAGCGAGAACACGGCCCGGCTGGTGGACGCAGGCTTCCGGATCGCCCTGACCCGGGCCAGCGCGGGCAGTGACGAGTGGATGTCGATCGTCTCGGCCGCCGGCGTGCGCGATGAGCTCGAAGCCAGACACCCCGATCCTGACGCATCCGCCATTATCGACTTTCTGCTCCGGGATCCGGAGAACCCGTCAAGCGTGCGCTCCTGCATCGAAGCCGCGCGCACCAACGCAAGGCTGGTGCGCACGGCGCTGACAACCGAGGTCTGGGAGGCCACGAACGAGACCTGGATGACTCTGAACACCTTGCTTGCGAGGCCCGTGCGCGAAAAAGACCTGCCGGAGGTTCTGGGCACCATCCGGCGCCAGAGCGCCCTTGTCCGAGGCGCCCTGCACGGCACCATGCTGCGGAACGAGATCTACGATTTCGCGCGTATCGGGACCTTCCTTGAGCGTGGCGACAGCACGGCGCGTATCCTGAACGTGAAGTACTACGTGCTGCTCCCCTCGATCTCCTTTGTCGGGAGCTCTCTAGACAACGTTCAATGGGAAATGATCCTGCGGTCGGTTTCCGCGCACAGGGTCTATCGCTGGCTCAACGGTCCGGAGATGAACGCACAAGACATTGCCGACTTCCTCATTCTCGACCGGCGCCTGCCCCGCTCGCTGGCGTTTTGCGCCGGGAAGATCTCCGAGAATCTTGCCTATCTGGAGGACGACTACGGGACGCGTCATTCCTGCCATGACCTCGCCGACGCCCTGCGCAAGCGCCTGCGGCGCCAGTCCATAGGTCTGATCATGGAGGATGGCCTGCATGAGTTCATCCAGGCGTTCATCAGGGACAATAACGCGCTGGCCCGCGAAATCGTGTCAAACTACAGGTTCAACGGCTGACCCATGCGCCTGAAAATCGCCCATACCACTAGATACAGTTATGACTCACCTGTGCCTTTCGTCATGCAGCAGGTGCGCTTGATGCCGAAGAACCGCACGGCGCAGTCGGTCGTCAACTGGACGATCGCCATTGAAGGCGGAGACGAGCAACTGCGGTTCGAAGATCAACACCGGAACACAGTCATTCTCGTGACCTTCGAGCCCTGCCGCCAGGAGACGATATTTCGCTGTACAGGAGAGGTTGAGACCGAGAACACCGGCGGCGTTGTGGGGGAGACGCGCGGACACGCACCGCTCTGGCTGTTCCGGCGCGAGACGGCGCTGACCAGGCCGGGCGCGGCCCTGCGGCGTCTTGCAAAATCCATTGAGCCTGAGATGTCCGATCCACTCTCTGCCATGCATGCCCTGTCCAATGGCATCCGCGAACTGGTCAGCTACGAGATCGGAGAGACCACCGTTGGCACAACAGCGGAGCAGGCGCTGGCGGACGGCAAGGGTGTCTGCCAGGACCATGTGCATGTGTTCCTGGGCGCAGCCCGCCTGCTGGGTATTCCGGCACGCTATGTCAGCGGCTATCTCATGATGAACGACAGGGTGGAGCAGGACGCCACTCATGCCTGGGCCGAAGCCCATTTGGACGGGTTGGGTTGGGTTGGCTTCGACATCGCAAACGGCATCTGCCCGGATGAACGCTATGTCTGCGTGGCCACCGGACTGGACTACAAGGAGGCCGCACCCGTCTCCGGAATGCGCCTTGGGGAGGGTACCGAATCCCTTTACGTCAGCGTTCAGGTTCAACAATAAGCGCGATGTAACGGAGGCGGACAGCAGCGATGACCTATTGCGTGGGGCTCAAGCTGAACCGGGGTCTTGTGTTCATGTCCGACACCCGGACCAATGCCGGGGTCGACAACATTTCCCGCTTCAAGAAGATGTTCTCCTGGAACCGCGAAGGCGAGCGGGTCATCACTCTGATGACGGCCGGCAACCTGGCAACAACCCAGGCCGTCGCGAGCATTCTGGATGAACGCACCAAGGCGCCGGAGGAACGCAGCCCGTCCATTCTCGAGGTTCCGTCCATGTTCCAAGCGGCCCGCCTGGTCGGTGAAACCCTCCGCGACGTCATCCAGGAGAACGAAGGCGGCGGCCAGTCCGCCGATGCCTTTACCGCGAGCCTCATCCTTGGCGGCCAGATCGGCGAAAGTGAGCCGAGGCTCTTCCTCATCTATCCCGAAGGCAATTTCATTGAAGCCTCGGTCGACACCCCGTTTTTCCAGATCGGGGAGACCAAGTACGGCCGCCCGATCCTGGTCCGGGCCTATGATCCGTACATGAGCTTTGAGGATGCCGTAAAGCTCCTCATGGTCTCGTTCGATTCCACACTGAAGGCCAATCTCTCCGTCGGCCTACCCTTCGATCTGCAGATTTATGAGAACGGTGCCCTCAGGGTTGCCCACGACATGCGGATTGAGGAAGACGACCTCTATTTCCAGTCGATTTCGTCGGGCTGGGGTGAGGCCCTGCGCCAGGCCTTCCACTCCCTGCCGGCCTTCAGATTCTAGGACGGGCTCCACCGCGCCGTCGAAGAAGCAGAACGACGAGCAGAACCGCCGCTGCAGCACTCGACACGAAAAGGAAACCGTGGGGGTTCCAGATCTGCATGGACCCGCCCGCCGCGGGCGGACCGGTGATATTGGAGATCGTATAGACCAGCACGATGGCGCCGTTGGCCGCGGCAAGCGCGGAGCCGCTCAACCGGTGTCCGATCTCCACCAGCGCGAGGGAATAGAGCGACCAGGCTGCTCCGCCCCAGACGAACAGGACAGCTCCAAGTGCAACCATTGATCCAGCCGCCGCAAGCGCAGGCAGTGGCGCAAGAAGACAGATGAGGCCGGACAGGGCCATGATTTTCCGCGCGCCGATCCGGTCCGCCAGCCAGCCGATGGGAAACTGCAGAACGATATTGCCGGCCACGAACATGCTCAGGAGCATCAGCGCCGGACCCTGTTCAAGCCCTATGCGGGTTCCCCAGATCGGCAGGAAGGCAAAGAAGGCCGTATCGACGGAGCCCGCGACAAAGACCGCGATCATCACCGTCGGCATCGCAATCAATGCCTTCCAGACATCGCTACCTTCCTCGGCCTCAAGCTCAGGAGCATGCCGGCGCACCACCAGAACGGGCAGCATGGACGCAAGACTGATGAGCAGGAACGTCACGACCGGCAGCAGGCCTTCCGTGCCGGTCGCCGTCAGCACGATAGGCCCGACGGAAAAGCCCAGCGCCAATGCCACTGCGTAGAGGGCAATCACACGGGCCCGCACACTGTCACCGGCAATCATATTGATCCAGGTCTCCGTGGCGATCCACGGCACGGCCCCGGCCAGACCGCTCAGAAGCCTGAGGGCAATCCAGGCCGGCACGCTGTCGAAAATAGGAAGGAGCCCTATTGTGCAGGTCGCAACGAAGCCGCCTGCCAGAAGCGCGTTGGCCATGCCGAAGCGCCTGACGATCCTGCCCGCAAATGGAGCCATGATCATGACGCCCAAGGCGTTGGCACCGGACACGACACCGATGGTCACCGGGCTTACGCCGCGGCTTTCCAGAACCAGCGTGATCCACGGTATGATCCCGGCAAACGCCACCCCGAAGGTAAAGACGCAAGCCAGAAGAGCCGCCAGGCTGAGGGAACGTTGCGGCACTCGCTAGACCGGAGAATTCTGATCGAAATCAGGCTTCCGCTTCTCCTGCAGCGAGGCCAGTCCCTCTTTCGCCTCGTTGCTGGCGAACCCAAGCATCTCGAGGGCCGTGGATGTGTCGAAAGCAGGCCCGGCCGAACGCAGCCAGTTGTTGAGCGCATACTTGGTCCAGCGGATCGCGTTCGGCGCACCATTGGACAGCTCGGTTGCGATCTCCAGGGCCGTTGACTGGAGCTCGTCATCCTCGACGCACATGGACACGAGCCCGATGCGGTCCGCTTCCTCGCCGGAGACCGGCCGGCAGGTCATGAGGTAGTACTTGGCCTTCGCCATGCCGCACAGCAGCGGCCAGATGATGCAGGCGACATCGCCTGCGGCAACGCCGAGGCGCGTGTGGCCATCGACGATCTTGGCAGATTTGCCCGCAATGGAAACGTCCGCCAGGATGCCCACCACAAGACCGGCGCCGACGGCCACGCCGTTAATGGCGGAGATGATGGGCTTGTTGCAGTTCACGACATTGTAGACGAGGTCCCTGGCTTCCTTCCAGGTATGGGCACGCTTGTGATCGTCGGCGATCATCTTCTCGATCATCGCGAAGTCGCCGCCGGACGAGAACGCCTTGCCCGCACCGGTCACGATGACGGCGGAAATGTCCGGATCAGCATCGATATCCCGCCAGATATTGGTGAGCTGGGTGTGCCCTTCTTCGGTTACCGAGTTGTAGGTTTCCGGCTTGTTGAAGGTGATGCGCAGAATGCGCTCGGCGGGAAAGTCGATGTCGAAAGCGGTGTAGGCATCGTAGCGGCCGGACATGACGGTGCGGGCTCCTGTTGTTGGTCGAGGCGCACATTCCATGGGCGTACCGGGGCGGTCAAGGCGGCAAAGCTCAGAACCGCGTCGCCACCAGGTAGAGCCCCTTCACCACGTCCGCCATCCGCTCATAATCGAGCGTATCCGGCGTATCCGTCGGGCGGTGATAGTTCGGATTGCGCAGGAACGCCGTGTCGGTCACCATGACGGCGGGCAGCCCCCGCTCCCAGTAACTGCGGTGATCGGAGAAGCCCGCCTCCGGGATGAAGACCGGTGCATTGAGTGAATACACCGGCAGATCCGATGCCGACTGCATGAGCGACTTCACCCGCTTCACGTTGGAGCGGTCCCAGAGCTCGCCGACAACGCCAATGAAGTTTGCGACATCAGGATAGAACGGCTTGAGAAGCGCAAGCGGCATGCGCTGCGACCCCGGCTCGTCCTTGAAATAGCCGATCATCTCTACGCTGATCATCAGCTTGAGCGGCACGTTCTGCCGCTTGATCCGGTTGGCGTGGTTGACGCTGCCGGTATGGGACGGGCCGATGTTGGAGTACTCTTCGTGGGTGTAGGCGACAAACTCGATCTGATGCTCGAGCGCCGGCTTCTCGCGCGCGATCATGCGGGCCAGCGCCAGCATGCCCGCAACGCCGCTTGCGTTATCATCGGCGCCCGGGTTGCGCCGGCTGTAGACATCGTAGTGGGCGCCGATAATCAGGCGCGGTGCGTCTTCGGGTCCGGCGAAGCAGGAGATGTTGCGCAAGGTGACGCCGCGCAGGCCGAAGCGCTGCTCTGTCACCGGGCAGCCGGTCTTCTCCAGTTCCGCGCGGATGTAGTCGGCCGCCCGGTTCAAAGACGCCAGGTTCGCCACGCTCCGGTTCGGCGAGAGCCCCGCCAGATAGTTCACATCCTGCTTCAGCTCATCGACCGGCGGGCGCACCGATGCGGCAGGTCCGCCGGTGCTCAGAACCGGGTTTCGGAGCAGCCAGAATGAGCCGGCCCCAAGGATCACCAGCCACACCAGGGCGTAGAAGAGATACCTCATGACTGCGCCTCAGCTTCTGCTGGCGAGGCGGAGGCATCTGTGTCGTCTCGCCCAAGCACCCGCTGGTATACCAGACCCATGCCGATCAGCACGGCACCCAGGCCGACAAAGGACAGCGCCCTGAGGATGCCTTCCAGCTCCGACATGTCGACGAAGAAGACCTTGGCCACGGTCAGCACCATGACGGCTGCCGAACCGATCCGCAGTTCCCGGTTCTTGAACACCAGGCCACCGACCAGAAGAGCAATACCGAAAGCCAGCCAGACGATCGAATGTACATACTGCTCGATATTGCTCACCGGATGAGTGAACAGATGCATCCTGTCCCCGCCTTCGAAGAAGAAGCGGACCATCATTGTCAGGTAGGTGATCAGCAAGAGAAGCGATACCCCGCCCAGCGTCTTCACATACCAGCCAGGGCGGCGCTCTTGCTGGAGCCACGCGATCAGGCCAAGAAAGAGGCCGGGCGCAAAGTAGCCCAGGAGCAGGGTGTTGAAGATCGGGCCGCCCTTGACGACGTTCCAGGAGGCCATGAGCGGGCTGAAGACGAAGAGACTGCCAAACAAGATACTCAGGAGCGACACGCCCATGGCCGCCATGGCCGCAATGGAGAACAGGCTGAGCCTGCCAACATCCTTAATCCGGGAGAGCCCGAGGGAGAAGGACAAGCCGACCAGGATCTGAAGCGAAAGTTCTTCAAGCGTCAGGCTCGGCGCGAAGAGATCGCCGTCATTCATGAAGTGGCGGACCTGGAAGACGGCGAACAGCGCGGCAAAGGCCAGCGCGAGAGCTTCCATCGCTTGCGACCACTTGTCGGCCAGTTTGCGCGACAGCAGCCAGGCAGCGGCACCCGCCGCCAGAGCCGGGACTGCGAAGTAGAACCAGAGCCCGTTGAGAACAATCCGGTTCGACAACCTGTCCAGCGTGACGGCGTCTAGCGCCTGCAGCGCCAGGACCGCCCCGGCACCCGGCGCGGCCAGTCTGAGGCTCCAGATGGGCCGGAGCGTGTGGGCGCCCGCGATCAGTGCAACCAGCCCGGCCAGGGACAGTGTGAGCCACAACAGGTCGAATGCAGCGATGAGCGCAAAAGTCGCCGAAATGGCCGCGGCGAGCGCGAAGAGGTTGGCAGGCGGGTCCAGAATGAGCGCGCCGTCCGCGTCGTCACGTTCCAGTCCGCGCACAAGCCATTCAGC
This sequence comes from Pseudomonadota bacterium, assembly GCA_039030315.1. GTDB lineage: Bacteria > Pseudomonadota > Alphaproteobacteria > Rhizobiales > CAJQND01 > JAAEUE01. The sequence goes on along the minus strand of JBCCEL010000158.1, from coordinate 4,637 downwards.
AGCAGCCCCAGCCAGGAGGAGATGCATGGCAAACAGCGCGGCGAACTCCCACTGTGTGTTGCTCCGGGCCCCCAGCAGCCAGAGACTGAGAATGATGAGCAAGGGGAAGAGGCAGCCCGCCAGTGACCATTGCACCTTCTGCCGAACGGGCGCGCCCGCATGGCGCCGCAACCAGACTGCCGAGACCACCGCGGCAACGACACCAAAACCAGCGGCCAGGGCCACGTGTTGCCCCCAGTCTCCTTCCAGGGGCGTGGGAACGTGGAAACCATCGATGGGCCAGTAGAGGATGCCGCCGGACAGGACGGCGCCGCGCGCAATTCCGGCCAAGAGGACCAGCACGGCCGCGATCAGCGGGATGGGCGCCAGGCGGCGATAGGGCCAGGCAAGGGCGAGCCCGATCAAACCTGCGATCAGACAAGCCAGGAACGAGCGCAGTGAGGTCTCATCCACGTGCAGCATGCCCAGAAGCAGTAACGCGACGAAGCCATAACTGAGGCACGGCAACACGGTTGCCTGCAGCATGCTGCGATCGCCGGAAACGAACGGCACGACCGGCAAAACGTGAGTGACATAGACCATTGCCAGGACTGCGCCGAGATAAATCAGCCATATGGTCCACTCATCAGGACCATGCAGCCAGAGCCCGAACAGACCCCAGGCAAGCGCACCGCCGGCCGCCGCAAAGGACAACCAGCTCCAGGTCCTGTAGCCGGCCAGCACGAGCGCGGCCAGCGAGACGATAGCCAGGTAGGCATAAAGGCCGGGATAGGACGGCTCGGCGGTGGAAACCAGGACCGGGGTCACGAATGAACCGACCAGCCCCAATCCTGAAATCGCCGGCCCCTGTCGCAGGCCCAGCGCCATTCCCCCGGCTGAGACGAGCCCCATGAGTGCAAAGGCCGCTCCCGAGCCGATGAAGCCGTAGAGCTCGTAACTGGCATAGACCGCCCCGAAGAGCGCGAGGATACCCACGCCGGTCAGGACGCCCGGAATGTAGGCGCCCTGCGCAGCCTCCGGCCGTTCCTGCGGATCCGAGCGGCGCAGCCACTCACCCGCCCCGAGCGCGATGACGCCCAGCAGTGCAGCACATGCGGTTCGCATGCCGGGACCGAAGAAGCCCGCCTCGATGGAATAGCGCACGAGGAAAATCGCGCCCAGTGCAAGGGCAATACCGCCGACCCAGACGGACCAGCGCGCACCCAGTTCGTCGATGAATCCCCGCTTCTTCGCCGCTGGCGGCGCGGGAGGAGGTGGGATGGGCGCGTCAGGCCCAGCAGGCAGGTCGTCAACCGTTTCCGCCTCCGGAGAAACCGCATCCGAGGCACGTTCAGGTTCAGGCGCAGTTGCTGCCACGGCGATCGCGGGCTCAGACTCTTGCTCGGCGGCGGGAACCGCGACACCGCCTGCCTTCAACAAGGCCACCTCATCGCGGAGGAGCTTGATCTCGCGCTCCAGCTTGCTCGCCTTGCGGAACGCGAAGATGCCCTGGATCGCCCCCACGAGAAACACCAGCGAGATAAGTCCCAACAAAACGTCCATCACGCCATCGTCTCCTTCAGGGGCATCGCATCCCTATCACGATTCTGCCTCATAGCATTTATTTGAACATTGTTCAAATCGGTTTCACAAAGGTTTCCTCCTGCACATAATCTGCACTGGCAATCCGGAACATCCCCACACGCCGGACCTCACCGGTGCATTCCTGGCGGCTAGAGCTGATGTCATGCAGACGCTGAACACAGCCTGGATTCCGGTGCACCTTCGCCCCCCCTCCCCTGGCGCCGGAATCCGCCTGCCCGCTGCCGCACTCCTGGCAGCGGGCGCTCTTCTGGCAATGGACCCGGCCATCTGGCTGGTTAGAAGCTGGAGCGAACCGGCCTATGATTCCAGCGGACATATCGTCTTCGCCCTGATCGCCGGCATCTTCATCTGGAGCGCTTCTAGTCCGCTGGTCGGGCAACAGACCGGCCGCACCCGCGGCTGGGCCCTAGGACTGCTGGCTGTGTCTGCACTCGTGCGCCTCGCCAGTCAGATCCTCGCGATCAACACCCTCGGCGCCCTGTGTCTCGTCGTGGACGTCTTTGCGATCGGCATCCTGCTTCGCCTGAAGGACCGCGAACGGCCCGTCTCGCCGTTTTGGCTTGCCGCCGCATTCATGTTCTGCCTTCCCGTTGAGCGCATCCTGCAACGGACGGTCGGATACGGACTGCAGCAGCTGTCCGCAGACGGCGCCTGTGCGCTTCTGAAGACAGTCTTCGATGACGTCACCTGCGAAGGTATCCGCATCCTCCTGAACGGCGCGGATGTGCTTGTCGACCTGCCGTGTTCCGGCGCCCGGACGCTCGTTCTCTCTCTCCTCGGCTACACACTGGCCGCCGCGCTCGCACGCCCCTCGCTTCGCGCCGCTGTCATTGGTGCGGCAACCACACTAGCCGCCGCGGCAGCGGCGAACACGATCCGGATCTCGGTGCTTGCGATCGGAATCTCGCATCCGGGCGCCTTCGGCAGCATCAACGTCATGCGGCAGCCCTGGCATGATCTCATCGGCCTGGCCGCTCTGAGTCTCGTCTGCACCGCACTCGTCTTTTGGGTCCGGGCCAGCTGGCACCCTGGTCCTGCCCCTGCCCATGCGCCCTCATCCCCGCCCGCAAACGAGGGCGCATGGGCCTGTCACTTCGTGGTCTCCAGGCACGCGCTGCCAGCATCGCTGGTCGCCGTGGCACTGGCAGTTCTCATCGTCAGCCTTCCGCGCACCGCAGTTGACGTTGCGCGGGCGGAGGCACCTTTCATTCTCCCCGCCACGCTTGAAGGCCACGCCAGGCGCGCAGACAGTCTTTCTGAAAGGGAACGGGCCTTCTTCACCCAGTTTGGCGGCACCGCGGCCAAGGCGAGCTATGGCCCGCACGGTCTCATGCTGGTGCGCACGAGCTCGCCGCTGCGCCACCTGCATGCCCCCGACGAGTGCCTCCGGGGCCAGGGATTTGAGGTCGAATATGTCGGCGCATCATTCGGCACGCTGCCGACAGCCATCTACGCTGCCACCGGTCCGGACGGTGCCCGCTACCGCATCGACGTCAGTTTCATCTCTGACCGCCGCGAGGTGACGACAAACATCGCCACCGCGGTCTGGCGCTGGCTGCAGGGCGATGCACGTCACTGGACCGCAATCCAGCGGATATCACCCGAAGGCATTCCTGCTGCCGACCACGCACGGTTTACCCGGGCGGTCATCGCCGCCCTCGATCTCCCCACTCAAACGACTGGAGGACCTTCCTGATGCGCACCTACCTGCAAACCTGCCTGGCGTTCTTCGTGATTTCGATTGCCGGACCCGCCTTCGCACTCCCGGCGCCCGGTTCTGACCAGAAGGACCGGCTGGGCGGCCACGTGATCGCCCGCGTCGATGACCGTGAGATCTCCTTTCCCAGCCTGAACACAGAAATCAGCGGCAAGCTCCGCGGTGATCTTGCCGAAATCACCGTGCGCCAGACCTTTGTGAACCCCACGCAGAGGCCAATGAACGCGAAGTATCTCTTCCCTCTCAACAAGGATGCGGCCGTCCACGCCATGCAGATGCGTATCGGGGATGAACTGGTCAGCGCGCAAATCGGCAAGAAGGCCGACGCCCGCAAGACCTACGAGACCGCAAAACGAAAGGGCAAGTCTGCCGCGTTGCTGGAGCAGCACCGGCCCAACATGTTCACGCAGGAAATCGCCAACCTGATGCCCGGCGCACCTGTGGTCATTACCATCAAGTACACTCAAGCGGTGCCTCGCGTAGACGGCGCCTATGAACTTCGCGTCCCCCTGGTCGTGGGGCCACGTTATATACCCGATCCCAACCTTCGCGCTCCGAAGAGCGTCAACCTGGAGACTCCGGGTGAACGGGACTTCAAGGAGGCCGAAGCCCGCTTCGGCACCTGGCAGTTCGGGCCGGTGCCAAACTATCCGCCCGTGGCAGGATTGAGCGTGCCGGAAACCATTCTCAAGGATCGGGTCTCCGTCAGCTTCGACCTGAAATCGGCCATTCCGATCACCACCGTCACCAGCCGGACCCACAAGCTGGATGTTGCTGGAAACGAGAACCGGCGAACCATAGCCCTCGCCAACGGCAAGACCCTGGACAACCGGGATCTCGTTCTGCGCTACGCCCTTTCAGGCGCACAGCCGCAAGCCGGGCTGCTTGTCCACCGCGGTACCACGCACAAGACGTTCTCGCTCCTGATCGAGCCGCCGCAGAGCCTGCCTGCAGGCGATGTCACGCCACGTGAAATGGTCTTCGTACTTGACACCTCCGGTTCCATGAACGGCCGGCCCATGGACGCCAGCAAGGCCTTTATGCACCATGCGCTGAAGAACCTGCGGACCCGCGACTACTTTCGCATTATCCGCTTTTCCGGCGACGCGAGCGAGTTCAGCCCCGAAGCTGTGCAGGCCAGTCCTGCCAATGTCAGAGCCGGTATCGCCTATGTGAGCCGGCTGAGAGCCAACGGCGGAACGGAAATACTGAGCGGCTTGCGCCGTGCCTATGCCTCGTCGCCCCGGCGAAATGTGCTTCGCATTGTTGTCTTCCTATCCGATGGCTACGTTGGAAACGAAGCCGAGATCCTGCGCATGGTGTCCACATCGGTCGG
>JBCCEL010000157.1:0-13204 GCA_039030315.1 Pseudomonadota bacterium | reverse complement strand
GCTGGCCGAGGCCTATGAAGCCGGCGGAGCGGCTTGCCTTTCGGTCTTGACGGACGCGCCGTCTTTCCAGGGATCACCGGGCTACCTGACGCAATCACGCAAGGCAGCCGGCCTTCCGGCGCTGCGCAAGGACTTCATGCTCGACACCTACCAGGTGACGAGCATGAAGTCCTTGCGCAGCGCCGGAAGGCCGGCTGCTTTGCGTGATTGCGTCAGGTAGTCCGGTGATCCCTGGAAAGACGGCGCGTCCGTCAAGACCGAAAGGCAAGCCGCTCCGCCGGCTTCATAGGCCTCGGCCAGTCTTGGCGGATCGAAATCCCCGCGAATGAGACCCTTGGACGGGCTGGCGCGCTTGATTTCGGCAATGAGCCCGTACTGGCCGGTATCGATCTTGCGCTTTATCGCGTTGGCGAAGCCGCGCGTACCGCCTTCAGCCCGAGCTGCCTCCTCAATCGCGGAAAGGGGAACAGCCGCTTTCGCCGCGAACACTTCATCACGCTTGTAGGCGGCAATCTTGTCAAGAATGGTGGCCATCAGCTGTTGGAAACCTCAACCAGCCTGTCCAGAGCCGCTGACGCCTTCCCGCTGTCGATTGCACCGGCGGCGATTTCAGCACCCTCCTTCAGGCTGCCGGCCTTGTCCGCCACGACGAGGGCGGCACCCACCGTCATCAGGACCGTGTCACGATAAGTGCTTTTTTCTCCGCCCAGAAGCGTCCGGATCGCGGCGGCGTTATGTTCAGCGTCCGCGCCCTTGAGGTCCGCAAGATCGCCGCGCGCCACGCCGGCATCCTCCGGGGTGATCTCGAAAGAGCTGATCTCGCCGCCCTTAAGCTCTGTCACCCAGGTGGTGCCGGTCGAAGTGATCTCATCAAGGCCGCCTTCGCCGTGAGTAACCCATACGCCCTCCGCCCCCAGATTCTTCATAACGTGGGCGAGTGGTTCGACCCATTCCCTGGCGAAGACGCCGATGACTTGCCGCGTAGTGCTGGCCGGATTTGAGAGCGGGCCAAGCATGTTGAAGATTGTCCGCGTCCCGAGTTCCACTCGCGAGGGCCCGACGAACCTCATTGCGGCATGGTGGGCAGGGGCGAACATGAAACCAACGCCGGCCTCGCGGACACATTCGGCGACCTTCTCCGGGGAAAGTTCGATGTTCACGCCAAGAGCCATGAGCGCGTCCGCGGCGCCGGATTTTGAGGAAAGGGCACGGTTGCCGTGCTTGGCGACCTGCAGGCCGCAACCGGCGGCCACGATCGCCGCGCAGGTCGAGATGTTGTAGGTGCCGGACGCATCGCCGCCCGTACCCACGATGTCGATTGCGCCTTCAGGCGCGTCGACCCGCAGCATCTTGGCCCGCATGGTCGACACCGCGCCGGTGATTTCCTCGACCGTCTCGCCGCGCACGCGCAAGGCCATCAGGAAACCGCCGATTTGCGACGGCGTCGCCTCTCCAGACATCATCACATCAAACGCTTCGCGGGCCTCGTCCCGCGTGAGGCTCTCGCCGGCCGCGACTTTGGCGATCAATGGTTTCAGTTCAGCCATCCCGCTCGTCCCCTTTCACGCAAGCCCGCGGCTCATCTTCACGCCAGCCCTGCGGCCTTCAGGAAATTGCTCAATAGCTTATGGCCGTGTTCTGAGGCAATGCTTTCCGGGTGGAACTGGACGCCGTGCAGCGGCAGTTCCTTATGCTGAATGCCCATGATGATACCGTCTTCAGTCTCCGCTGTGACGTCCAAACAGTCTGGCATGGACGTTGGCTCAATGGTGAGCGAATGATAGCGGGTCGCCTGGAAGTCCTGGGGCACATCTTCGAAGAGGCCTTTGCCGGTGTGCCTGATGGGCGACAACTTCCCATGCATGATCGTGCCAGCCCTCACCACCTGTCCACCGAAGGCCTGACCTATGGACTGGTGGCCGAGACAGACCCCCATGAGGGGCATCTTGGCCTCTGCGGCTTTGTCCACCAGCTCCAGGCAGATCCCCGCTTCATTGGGGGTGCAGGGGCCAGGCGAGAGCACGACCGCCTTTGAGCCGGACGAAAGAACCTGGCCGGCACTGATCTTGTCATTGCGGTGAACGACGCACTCGGCACCCAGATCGCCGAGGAACTGTACGAGGTTGAAGGTGAAGCTGTCGTAATTGTCGATTAGGGTGATCATAACTACTGCCCGCGTCCGGCCTGGCCGGCGAAACGTTCTGCTTCCTCGGCCGCCTTGAAGAGTGCCTTGGCCTTGTTGATACACTCCTGCTGCTCGCTGTCTGGATCGGAGTCTGCAACAATACCGGCGCCGGCCTGGACGTACATCTTGCCATCCTTCACCAGCGCAGTGCGCAACACGATACATGTGTCCATCTGGCCGTTGGCCGAGAAGTAGCCGACACAGCCCGCATAGGGACCGCGCTTTTCATGTTCCAGTTCGTCGATGATCTCCATGGCGCGGACCTTGGGCGCGCCGGAGACCGTACCTGCGGGAAAGCCTGCGATCAGCGCCGAAATGGCGTCGTGGTCGGCGCTCAGCTTACCTTCGACGTTGGACACGATGTGCATGACCTGGCTGTAGTATTCCAGGATGAACTGGTCGGTCACCTCGATCGAGCCGATCTCCGCGACGCGGCCCACGTCATTGCGCCCAAGATCAAGCAGCATGAGGTGTTCGGCCCGCTCCTTCGGGTCGGCCAGCAGGTCCTCCGCATACGCCTCGTCCTCCGCGCGTGTGGCGCCGCGCGGCCGGGTGCCGGCAATGGGCCGGATGGTAACCTTGCCATCCCGGACGCGGACGAGGATCTCTGGGCTGGAGCCGATGATCGAGAAGCCGCCATAGTTCAGGCAATAGAGGAACGGCGCCGGATTGACCCGCCTAAGGGCGCGGTAGAGCGCAAAGGGCGGCAGCGAGAAGGGTGTCTCGAAACGTTGCGACAGCACCACCTGAAAAATGTCACCCGCCAGGATGTACTCCTTCGCCTTCCGAACCATCTCCTTGTAGTGTTCAGGCGTCGTATTCGACCTGGCCGGTTCCACCACGTCCTCGCCGTCCTGGCGGTGGGCTTCGTGATCAAGCGGCTGGTCCAGGGAATCCATCACGCTGGTGATGCGGTCCACGGCCCGGGCATAGGCAGCGCCGGCACGCAAGGAGGCATCGGGATAGACGGGCGTTGCCACCGTCACCTCGTCCTTCACCGAATCGAAGATGGCGATGACGGTCGGGCGGATCATGACGCCGTCCGGGACACCCAGCACGTCAGTATTCGGTTCGGGCAGGTCCTCCATGAGGCGGACCATATCGTAGCCCATATACCCGAAGACGCCGGCTGCCATCGGTGGCAGTTCTTCGCCCAGATCGATGCGCGATTCCTCCAGCAGAGTGCGCAGAGCCGAGAGGGCCGGCTCGCCACATTCTTCGAACGGGCCTTCCGGATCTGCAAGCGCCTTGCGGTTTATCTCTGCTGTGCTGCCTTGGCAGCGCCAGATGATGTCGGGGTTCAGTCCGATGATTGAATAGCGGCCGCGCACGGCGCCGCCTTCCACGGATTCAAGCAGGAACGAATACTCTGTCCCGGCGGCAAGCTTGAGCATGGCCGAGACCGGCGTCTCCAGATCGGCAACCAGCCGGGTCCAGACAACCTGAGCCTGACCGGAGCTGTAGCGCCGCTGGAAATCATCTATGGCAGGTTCAATATGCATTGGCAGGAGCACCTGCCATCGTCAGGCGCCGTTGTAAATTGATTTGATGCCGCTGGGAAAACATCGGCGTCAACTGGAGGCAAAAAGAGCCGCGGTGGAGGTTTCAACCTAGTAGTGCTGCTGCTGATAGACGCTGGTTGGGTCCTGGATTTCCGCCCAAAGGCGTTCGTTGATGTTCACGCCGATATTGGCCTGAACATCCACCAGGTATTGCTGCAGCAGATCCTGGCTGATTCCGGAGCGTAGAGCCGTGGCCACCTGCTTGGCGCCACCGCTGCTACCGGAAAAATCCGGGCTCGAAACGTCGGTTGTCTGGAAAATCAGCATGCCTTTGCCATCCAGGGGCTGGGACATCGCTGATCTGCCATTCGGCGTGTTGAAGATCGCCTGCAATGCGACCCGGCCAAGGCTGCCGGAGTGGCTGTTGCGCGTCATTGCTTCGGTGGAGGCGATTTGCTGGTTGTAGCGCTTCGCGATGTCAGCAAAGTCCGTCCCGGTGTTTGCCTCTTCCACGAGCTTGCGTGCCGTGGCCCGCAGTGAGTTGGACTTCTTGGACTCTATCCAGAGTTCCTTTGCCTTTTCCTTGACCTCATCATAAGGCTTCAGCGCCTCCGGGGTCACTGCCAGCACATCCACCCACACGAACCCTTCCTCGGGCGTTTCGACGGGGTCGTTTTCCACACCAACATCACTTTCGAAGGCCAGCTGAAGCACGGCGGCAGTGGCCGGGATGCCTTCAACCTTGGTACCGTTGGCGTCGTTCCCCTGCCGGTCGATGGAATCAACTGTTATGGCAGGGAGGTTTATGGACTTGGCGATTTCGGCGAGCACGCTTCCGGCGGCCCGGTCGTCCTCGATTCTGTCGTGCAGGTTCAACAGCTCTTCCTTGCCGCGCTCAAGCTTCAGGTCCTTTTCGAGCTGAGCTCTGGCTTCGGCAAAGGGCTGAACGCTGCCGAAGACGATATCAGTGGCGCGCAGGAGAACGGTGGCAAGGGACCCGGACACCACGTCGCTGACCTTGTCTTTGTCCAGCTTGAACGCCGCGAGGCCGATTGCTGGATCAGCAATCTCGGATTGCGTCACGCTGCCAAGATTGTAGTCCTTTTCCGTGAGGCCCTTTTCCTTGGCAATCTCCAGGAAATCCGTGCCTTCAAGTATGCGCTTGCGGGCAGCTTCGGCTTCCTCCTTGTTGAGGAAGGCGATCTGCTGGACGGTGCGCCTTTCAGGGACGCTGAACGTGCCGATGCGCCGGTCGTAGGCGGCTTTCAGTTCCTCCTCGGTGACGGAGACGGTTTCTGCCACGTCGGCGGGCTGCAGTCTGAGCAGGGACAAGGTGCGCTGCTCCGGCGCAGTGAATGTCCGTTTGTTGCTGTCGTAGTAGGTTTTCAGGTCGCTCTCGCTCGGTTCAGGCGGGGCGTCCGCCTCGCTCTCGGGCAATACGAAGTAGCGGGCCGTCCGCGTTTCGTTGTTGAACGACCAGGCCGCCTTGGTGAGTGTGTTCGGAACGGAGAGTTCCTGATCGACCGCGCCCGCGAGTTCGGTGCGCAGGATGCGCTGGCGTTCCTGGATCACGAAGCCGGCCTCGGAGATGCCGTTGTGGGCAAGCAATTGCCGGAAGGTCTGGGCATTGAAGCGGCCCGAAGCATCCTTGAACGCCGGATTGTTGGCAATTTGACGCGCCACCTCCTTGTCCGAGACGGCGAGTTCGAGATCGATCGCCTGACCATCCAGCGAAGCCTGCCGGATCAGGTCGCCCAGAACCTGCCGGTCGACGCCGAGAGTCTTCGCCTCATCAATTGTAAGCTGCCGGCGAAGCGTGACAGCCATCTGCCGCAAGCGGTTCTGGAAGGCGTTTTCGTATTGCTGCCGGGAGATTTCGGTCTCGCCCACGGTGACGAGGGCATCGAACCGGTATCCGGTGAAGATGTCATTGATACCCCACACGGCAAAGCTCAGGGCCAAGAGGCCAATGAAGGCTTTGGCCAGGATACCGCCGGTCTTACTGCGCAGGGTTGCCAGCATGATCGATTCCTCACTCGAACTTCGGTCTCAAGGGACGCCTGATATAGAGACTTTTTACGTCCGTTGCGAGCGTCGGTTCCGATAATTTCCTCTCCGGACCGGTTTTGGCCCGTCCTTTGCATCCATAATGCCACACAACAGGAGGCCAGATCCATGCAAGCAGCTCAAGAGCGTCGCACCGAACCGCGCCAAAGGGTTCTCAAGACCGGCAAAATCGCCTTTATGGATAACAAGTCCAGCTTTGATTGCACCGTCCGCAACAGGTCGGCCCATGGCGCACGCTTGCGTATGGCGACACCCGAATTCGTGCCGGCCAATTTCATCCTGCATATCCCGTCGGACAATTTCAGGGCCCAGGTCCAGGTGGTGAACCGGACCGCCACGGAGATCGGTGTTCGATTGATCGCCTGACGGCCAAAACCGGGCAGGGCAGCCCTGCTGATTGACAGTTGAGCAGTGCCACCCTAAATGCGCTGGAAAGCGTGGTGCCGTTGCAATTGGCGGACAATCGCGCTAAAGCGCTGCCCGCAAGTATGACGCGCGGGCGGTGCGCCAGCTGTGCTTTCTCAGACAGAGTTTCCCGATGGCCTCCGTACTCCTTGTTGTTCATCTCATCATCTGCATCTGCCTGATTGGCGCTGTTCTGCTGCAGCGTTCCGAAGGCGGCGCGCTCGGCATGGGCGGCGGCGGCGGTGGCGGTGGCGGCTTTATGAGCGGCCGGGGCGCAGCCAACGCCCTGACGCGGGCTACAGCGCTGCTGACGGTCGCCTTTTTCGCAACATCAATCATGCTGACACTGATTGCCCGCCAGGACACCTCGCCGAGTTCGGTCCTGGATCAGGCCGGTCAGCAGTCACAAGGCTCTGAAGGTCAGCCCCCAAGTTCGGTGCTGCCGCAATTGCCGCCTAGCCCGGGGGCGAGCCCAACTCCATCCTTGCCGGACAGCAATTAGCCTCAAGGCTCAATCTGCTCGCGCCGGCCCTTTGGAGACAAAACCTGGAGGAGGCCGGCGAGCATGAGCATCATCAGCACGATCGAGGAACTGGAAGCGATCTATGGCTTCCCCGGCGAAACCTCCACCGCCAAGGAGATTGACTGGATCTCCGAAGAGTATCGCAAAATAATAGAAGCCTCTCCCTTCGCGGTGCTGGCGACAGCCGGACCGGAAGGGCTCGATTGCTCGCCCCGTGGAGATCTGCCGGGGTTCGTGCGGGTGCATGACGAGCGAACACTGATGCTGCCGGACAGGCGGGGCAACAACCGGGTCGACAGCCTCCGCAACATAGTGCGCGATGGTCGGGCCGCGCTGCTGTTTCTCATTCCTGGCGCGGGCAATACGCTTCGGGTGAATGGCCGGGCCAATTTGTCGGTCGCCCCCGATCTCCTGGAGAGCTTTGCTGTTAAAGGCAAGTCCCCGCGCTCAGTGATAGTGTTCACGGTCGAAGCCATCTACTTTCAGTGCGCCCGCGCCATCGTGCGTTCGGGGTTGTGGAAGCCGGAAAGCCAGGTTGATCCACGGACACTTCCGACGCCCGGACAGATCCTCGCAAACCTTAGCGAAGGCCGGGTCGGTGGCGCAAAGTACGATCAAGAATGGCCGGACCGGGCGGCGAAGTCCCTGTGGTAGAACAAAGGCGGGATGATCCCGGGCGCGAAGGACTTGTTGCTGCCTACACTCGTTTTGGCAGGACGGAGGCACGTGCCAATTCGCCGATTTACGAAAGACTGTCGGAGGAGGTCGCCGCTTCATCGCCGTTGATCGACTACCTCCTTGAACTGCCGGAAGCGAGGAGGCAGCCCAATCTGTTTTTTGCCGCCGCCCGGCTGGTTGCCGGGGCAGACCCAGTCTCAGCCGGTCAACTCGAAGACCTTGTCCGGAACGACGGATTGCAGATCCACCGGCTCATGCTCAATCGGACAACGCAAACCAACGAACCGGCCAGATGCGCTGTTCTGCTGCCGATTCTGGCCCGCATAGATGGGCCCGTCGCGCTGTTAGAGGTTGGCGCCTCGGCTGGTCTCTGCCTCCTGCCGGATTGCTACGGTTACAGCTACGGCAAACACTTGCTGCATCCGGCAGATCCAACCCATGGGGCATTCTTCAATTGCAAGGCCGGTGAGGGCGTTCCGATACCGGCCAGGCTTCCGCAGGTTGTCTGGCGCCGGGGTCTCGACCTGAATCCCCTGAGCGTTCACAACGTCGAGGACATTGCCTGGCTGGAGGCTCTGATCTGGCCCGGCCAGGCAGAGCGGCTTGAACGCTTTCGCGGTGCCGTGAAGGTGGCGCGACGTCTGAATCCGGATGTTCATCGGGGAGACCTGCTGCACGACCTGGAGGTCTTGGCGGCATCCGCTCCGGTGGGGGCCACCCTGGTCATATATCACAGCGCCGTGCTCACCTACGTACAGCAGCAAGCGGCCAGAGACAGATTTGCCAGTCAGGCCATGGAGCTTGCAGACGTGTGGATCTCAAACGAAGCAGCCGGGGTCTTTCCCGAAATCGCGGTCACTCTGGATGGTCCCCCACGGTCTGGCCAGTTTCTCCTTGCTATGAACAGACGGCCGACCGCGTGGACCGGTCCCCATGGTCAGTCGATCGACTGGATCGCGGACCCTGCAGATGAAGAGGTGAAATTTACATCTTAAATTCAAGAGTTTACGTCGGGGATTGGAATCTATTTCACACCCTGCGTGCTGCGCCAATGGCGCCGGCGCACCGACGATTGGCCATTTCTTCAGAACGGGCGCCGTACTGGGCTGCCAGGCCCGACGACCTGTGCGGAGCAGTTGGTTCTTTCATTTGAAGATACTATTGGACACGACGCTCCGCAGCCGCTTTGCCGGCGCTCTTGCCGATTAGGCTAGCGTAATGCTTTTCCGTGTGAGTTACCGGGGACGGTTCGGTGCGTCCGCCCTTCAGGGCGATGTAGAGCTCGAGCATCCCTTGTTCCAGCGTAATCCTGGGTGAGAAATCCGTCCTCTCCAACAGTTTCTGGAAAACGACCGGCTGCACAGGTCGTCCGGGTTCGGCCTCGGTCCGCGAAACGGACACCGGCTTGGGCAGCACCGCGCACGCCGCGGCGACAACCTCGTTTACGGATTTGTTCTCGCTGGCGGCATTGAAAATTTCCCCGCCGACCTTGTAAACGGGAGCAGCGATTACAGCCTCCACCGCCCGGCACAGGTCGCGGACATGGATGAAGGGAAGGCTGGCCTCACCGTCGCCGCGGACAGCAAGCCTCCGGGTCTTGAACGCATGCAGTATGACGGCGTTGGCCATCAGGTCAAATCTCATGCGGCGCGACAGGCCGTAAGTCGAGGCGGCTCTCAGGACGGTCACACTGAACCCCTCCGCAGCCGAGGAGAGAAGCGCCTGTTCAACCTCGTCGTGGTAGCCGGTGTAGCGGGACGGAGTTGCCAGGGGGGTTTGTTCGTCGGCGGCTTCCCCGTCGTCCCGGTCGTAGTGGCAACAACTGGTCATGCAGACGTAGCGCTTTACACCCATGGCCTTGGCAACGCGGACGAGCCGCTTGCGGGCGGTGAGGTTGATCTCGCGGGCAAGGGCGGAATCAAGCTCGCAGCACGCTTCGTTAGGCAGGGCAGCGAGGTCACAAACCACGTCGATATTGCGCAATGCTCTTGCCGGCAACTCACGCAGGTCCTGTTGCATGAGTTCGAAGTTCGGGTCATCCCGGAACGGTTTCAGCGGAAAGTCGCCGAACACCATCCAGTCGAGTCCAGTGACCTGGTGCCCGGATTTCAGCAACTGGTCCACCAGAACGCTGCCGATGTAACCACTTGCGCCCGTTACAAGAATTCGCGCCATCGCAGGCTGCCTCCGTCATCTGTTGGCCGCCGTGAAATGTGCCGCATCTCCGGGGCCGGCGTTATGATGGCTTTCGCGGTGCAAGATGTGTGCAAACTCACAGCCCGTGCCCGGCAAATCGCCTAGAAGCGACCAATTCGTGGACATCGGCTCTTCCCTTGGTCTAAACCCGGAGGGACGGGAGAGCAGAAACGTGGGTTTGGCGTGGCTGCAGAAGACCAGGCAGATGAGGGGCTGGCGGCTCAGAACGAGATCCGCCATCTGAAGAACACGGTGCTGGCCTTGCGCGAGGAGCTCGAATCCGCGCGCGCCGATGCCGCTGAAGAAGCCCAGCAGATCCGCGCGGATGGCCACAACGAGCTGCGCCAGCTGAGAGAGACGGCCTCGGCGCTTCGTGACGAACTGGAAAACCTCAGCCACGAGAAGGCCACAGCGGTGCAGGAAGCCATCGCGGCGGGAGCGGACGAGATCCGCCAGCTTTCCGCAACCGCCCAGGCGCTGCGCGACGAACTCGACAATCTGGCCCACGAAAAGGGGACGGCGGTACAGGACGCCATCCAGCAAGGCCAGGACGAGATCATCCAGCTGCGGGGCACCGTGCAGTCCCTGCGCGATGAACTGGATGGCATTTCCTTCGACTATGAGAGTAAGATCGAAACATTGGAGCGCGATCACCGGGATGAAACCCGGCAGCTCCAGGAAACCATCGCCGCCTTGCGCGGTGAGCTGGAGGCAAGCCATGGCAAGTGACATTCTGGACCCGCTCAGGGCCGACGCCGTGGGGGAGAATGAACCCGATGACCGTCCACTGGAAGAACAGCTTGCCGACGCTCATGAAGAGCTCCGCAAGGCGGAGATGCTTCTGTCGATCTCCCGCAGAATCGCGGCGATCGACAAGCTCGACGACGCGCTGGCCGCGCTTGTCACGCTTATCTCCGATGAGCTGGAGGCTGAACGCAGCACGCTTTTTCTCAATGATCCGCTGACAGGCGAGCTTTACTCCCGCATTGCCCAGGGCAATCTCTCGCGGGAAATCCGCATTCTCAACAACGCCGGTATCGCCGGTGCCGTGTTCCAGAGCGGGCAGGGGGAGATCATCCGGGATCCATATAGTGACACCCGTTTCAATCCGGAGGTCGACGAGAAGACCGGCTACAAGACCAAAGGTATCGTCTGTGCGCCCGTGCGGACCGCCGGCGGAGAACTTATCGGCGTCACCCAGGCGCTGAACAAGAAACACGGGAGCTTCGATCAGCACGACATGGCGCTGCTGGAGGCGATTACATCCCAGGCGGCCGTCACCCTGCAGAGCAAGCAGTTCGTGGAGCGCATGAAGAAGAACCGCGCCCAGGAGATCGAGTTCCTCAACGTGGTCTCGGATGTCACCTCTGAGCTGGAGCTGGGCAGCCTGCTCGCCAAGGTCATGGGCGAGGCTACGCGTATGCTTAATGCAGACCGATCAACCCTGTTCCTCAACGACGAGAAGACCAGCGAGCTGTTCTCCCGTGTTGCCATGGGCGACAGCCTTGGCGAAATCCGCTTGCCCAACCATCTGGGCATAGCCGGCGCGGTCTTCACCTCCAGCCAGACGGTGAACATCCCCTATGCCTACGCGGACTTGCGGTTCAACCCGTCTTTCGACAAGCAGACCGGTTACTTCACCCGCTCGATCCTCTGTGTGCCCGTGGTCAACAAGGACGGCAAGACGATCGGAGTCACCCAGGTTCTGAACAAGCGGGGCGGGGCGTTCACCGACGACGACGAGACGCGGCTGAAGGCGTTCACCGCCCAGGTGTCCATCGCCCTGGAGAACGCCAAGCTGTTCGAAGACGTACAGAACATGAAGAACTACAACGAGAGCATGCTGGAAAGCATGTCGAACGGCGTCATCACCATGGACGAGGAGGGCACCATCGTCACCTGCAACGGAGCGGGCATGCGGATCATGTCCGTTGAGCCCAGTGATGTTCTCGGCAAGCAGGCGGCGGACTTCTTCCAGGACGACAACGCCTGGCTCATAGACCGGGTCAAGAAGGTGGAAGAGCGGGGCGAGGCCGATGTGTTGATGGATTGCGGGCTCCAGTTCGGCGCCGAGGCGATCTCGGCCAATATCAACATCCTGCCGCTGGAAGGCGAGGATGAAAAGAAGCTCGGTTCGATGGTCATGATTGAGGACATCTCGTCCGAAAAGCGCATGAAGTCGACCATGTCCCGCTATATCGATCCAGGCATCGCGGACCAGCTGCTCGAGGGGTCGGACGGCGAGAACTTTCTCGGCGGCAAGAGTTCGGAGATCACCGTTCTCTTCTCGGACGTGCGCAGCTTCACCACAATTACCGAGGCCCTCGGGGCGCAGGGCACGGTGGAGATGCTGAACGAGTACTTCACCATCATGGTGGATGTGATTACACGGGAAGGGGGCATGCTGGACAAGTTCATCGGCGATGCCATCATGGCCGGCTTCGGCATCCCGATCTCTCACGACGACGATGAGGACCGTGCGGTTCGTGCCGCCATTGGCATGATCACCGAGCTCTGGGAGTGGAACAAGAAACGCGAGGCGGACGGCAAGCTCGCCATCGACCACGGCGTCGGTCTCAACACCGACCAGGTGGTCTCCGGCAACATCGGCTCGCCCAAGCGCATGGACTACACCATGATCGGAGACGGCGTGAACCTCGCAGCGCGCCTGGAGTCAGCCTGCAAACAGTACTCCGCTCACATCCTGATCAGCGAGTTCACCAAGAACAAGCTCCGCGGCACCTACCGCTTGCGCGATGTGGACCTGGTGGTGGTGAAGGGCAAGACCGAGCCGGTGAAGATCTTCGAGGTCCTCGACTACCACAGTCCCGAAACCTACCCCAACCTCATGGACAATGTCGGCTACTTCAATGAAGCCATCCTGCACTACCGCGGCGGGGATTGGGACAAGTCGATCACCAAGTTCGAGGAGGCCATCTCGGCCAACCCGGACGACGAACTCGCGAAGACCTATATCGGCCGCTGTGAGCAACTGAAGGCCGAGCCGCCGGAGAACTGGGATGGTGTTTGGGTGATGACGTCGAAGTAGGAGTTTTTTGCTCCAGTGGAGACGTCCAAACCGATAGATTGATCTCGACTTCTGCCTTGAAACCTGCCCTCAGGTGATCGGCGGAGATGTGCCATAAGTTGCCAACATGAAAACGGATCAATCGCGTTTGGGTTTAGCCGACGTGCGCCATTCGACGTGTTCCGATTGATCTGATGGTCTCGGGAGGTGCGGCAACGGCTTTCCAGGCGTCGCCTTCGGCAGATGGCCGATGACCCACTCCTTGTAGGCCACGCCAAACCGCTCTTCGATGACGCCCCGAAGATCACCCCAGCGCCAAGGCTCAACTCCCGCGTACGAGGGTTGATTCCAGCAGCGACAACCTCGCCGAGTTCTGCCTCCGGTTGGCATTCAGCCGACGCGAGACAAGCAGATGGCACAGCTTTGGGAGGTCCGATTTTTAAAAAATGCAAAAATATTTTGAATTATCAAATCGATGAATGGGGACTGGCCGGCACGGTTGGTTCGATGCCAACACGTGGTGTGTGTGGGACAAACAAATTCACAATAAAATGAGTAATTTACGTGTCATTTTTTTTGAGAATTAAATCAGAATTTTAGATCGAATGCGACTCATAAAT
>JBCCEL010000156.1:0-13279 GCA_039030315.1 Pseudomonadota bacterium | reverse complement strand
ATATGTTACAGTTTCGGAACTTGGATATGAAGTTTATTGAGAACTTTGGCAATGATCTCAGTTTTCATCAGATCAGCAGAGGACTAGTAAAATTGTTTAGTCCCCACCTGTGCCTTTTGATAGTATTATCACTAGTCAGTCAAACCAGTATGCCAACAGGTAAGTCACTATGTTTCCCTCAAGAAGGCATGACCACCTTATCAAACACATAGTGGGTTTATTTGCAACCGGAAGATCAATGGATAGTGCGTGCATCCCAGGACGACCGTGTCGGTTCTGCGGCCGTCCGATCCGGTCTTGAAGACCGGGGCAATCTCCGCAGCCAGTTCAGCACGCTCGAGAGCCTCGCCGCGCAGCACCCTCTCAGCCATGTCCGCCAGCCGTTTGCAGCCGTGCAGCACGACCTCCCTGTGGGATGCGAAGGTGTCGATGAGGGCGCGGGTATAGGCCCGGTTGACCGTGCCGGGCGTCGCCAGCACGCCGATGATCCCGGAAACCGAGGTTTCCGAAGCAGGTTTGATAGCCGGCACGGTTCCGACAAAGGGAATCCCGTAGGTGCGCCGCAAACGTTCGAGCGCGACCGTGCTGGCGGTGTTGCAGGCAATCACGGCCAGGGACGGCCGGCATTCTTCAATCAGCCCGCCGATCACCCGGCAGATCCGGTCGTTCAGCTCACCCTCGGACCAGTCGCCATAGGGAAAGCCCTCGTTGTCGGCTGCGTAGGCGACGTTGGCATCCGGCAGGCGCCTCAACACGGCGCGCGCGACCGAAAGGCCTCCCACACCTGAATCAAAGACGAGAATGCGCGGCTTCACCACCCCAATCCCCTGCGAGCGTTCCGGAGTTTCGATTACATCCGCACAATCGTGACCAAACCTTAACCAAGTCAGGATTTTTTTGGCCGCTCGTGCTTTCTCGTCAGCGAGGACACGACGCCATGCAGTGTCCGCACCTCCTGTTCGGTCAGGTTGGCGCGGGTGAACATGTTGCGGATATTGCGGATCATGGTCGGGCGCTTCTCCTCGATCTGCAGGAAGCCGCCGGCATCAAGCTCCTCCTCCAGCCGGTCGAAGAACACCATCAGCTCATCTCGGTTCGCCGGCCGGCTGTCCCGGACCCCGAGCCCCTCGCGTGCGGCCGGCTCGACCTCGGTCTCCCGCCCGAGCCCGCCGTCGCTCTGGCGTTTGAACCACTCATAGCCGATCAGGAGCACTGCCTGGGACAGATTGAGAGAGGCAAAGTCCGGATTGACCGGCGCGATGACCAGCGCATCCGCCAGAACGACATGGTCGTTCGTCAGGCCCCATTTCTCGCGGCCGAACAGGATACCCGTGCCCTCCCCTCCGTCCAGATGGGCCTGCAGCTCGCGGGCCGCTGTTTCAGGTGTGAGCACCGGCTTGACCATGTCGCGCTTGCGCGCCGTGGTGGCCACGACATAGCTGAGGTCCGCAACCGCTTCTTCCAGCGTGTCGAACAGCTTGGCATGCTCGATAATGAAGTCGGCGCCGGACGCCGCCTTGATCGCATGCTCGTTCGGCCACCCGTTCGTGGGCGCGACCAAGCGCAGCTCGGTCAAACCGAAATTCGCCATGGCCCGGGCCGCGGTCCCGATATTCGCCCCGAGTTGCGGCTCCACAAGAATGACGCACGGGGCGACCGTGGCCTTGAGGTCTTTCTTCAGATGTCCCATGGCGCCGGGAGATAATGGAGAGCTCCCCGGAAAGCAAACGGTCAGACCGTTCTCATTGACGTTCCCGTCCGATTTCCGCATTGGTGCGCGCTGGGTGAAACCCAGCTCATCATCTGCAAAGGGACCGGCGGATGGAACATTACGATCTCATTGTCATCGGCAGCGGCCCGGCGGGCCGCCGGGCGGCAATCCAGGCGGCCAAGTTCGGCTGCTCCGTCCTCGTGGTTGAACGCGGCCGACGCGTCGGCGGCGTTTCGGTCCACACCGGCACGATCCCGTCAAAGACCCTGCGGGAGACCGCGCTGAACCTCTCAGGCTGGCGCGAGCGCGGCTTTTACGGCCGCTCCTACCGGGTCAAGAAGGACATCACGGCCGACGATCTGCGCACCCGCCTGCACATCACCCTGTCTCACGAGATCGAGGTCCTGGAGCACCAGTTCGCCCGAAACCAGGTCGCGACGCTGCGCGGCGAGGCGCGCTTTGCCGACGAGAAGACGATCTCGGTTGCCGGAGAGGAAGGCGAGACCTTCATCTTTACCGCCGACAAGTTCCTTCTCTCTGTCGGCACAATTCCGTTTCGCCCGAACTATATCCCGTTCGACGAGACAAGCGTCTTCGACAGCGACGGCATTCTGGAACTGCAGGATCTGCCCCGGTCGATCGCCGTCATCGGCGCCGGCGTGATCGGGATCGAATATGCGACAATCTTCAGTGCGCTCGATGTCCACGTCACCCTTATCGAGCCGCGCGACACCATGCTCGATTTTGTCGACCGGGAACTCGTGGGCGACTTCACCTACCAGCTCCGGGACCGCGGCATCGCCCTGAGGTTCGGATGCAAGGCTGAAAAGGTTGAGCGCCTCGACGGCGGTGGTTGCCAGATCGCCCTGGAAGGCGGCCGCTACATCCGCAGCGACGTGGTTCTGTTTGCCGCGGGCCGGATGGGCGCCACGGCTGGCCTGAACCTTGAGGCTTGCAGCCTGGAGTGCGATCACCGCGGCCGCCTGACGGTTGATCCCATGACATTCCAGACGGCCGTGCCGCACATTTACGCTGCAGGCGACGTAATCGGCTTTCCGAGCCTCGCCTCCACCTCCATGGAACAGGGCCGGATCGCTGCCTGCCATGCTCTCGGAGAATCCGCCTACGATCCGCCGGAGTACTTCCCCTACGGGATCTACTCTGTTCCTGAAATCTCCACCGTCGGCATGACGGAGGAAGAAATCATCGAGCGCAAGATTCCTTACGAATGCGGCATTGCCCGGTTCCGGGAAACCTCGCGCGGCCACATAATGGGGCTCGACAAGGGGATGCTGAAGCTCATCTTCTCGCTCAAGACCCGCCGCTTGCTCGGCTGCCATATCGTCGGCGAAGGAGCGACGGAACTGGTGCATATCGGGCAGGCCGTGCTGAACCTTCAGGGAACACTCGAGTACTTCGTGGAGAACACCTTCAACTACCCGACCCTCGCCGAAGCCTACAAGATCGCCGCTCTTGATGCGTGGAACCGGATGCCGACCCTGTCAGAACAGCAAGCCGCCCAATGAATGCGTGATGTCGCGATTGAGCCGACGATCTAAAATCTCCCATTTTTGCGGCGGTTTTCATTGACAGCATTCCGCCGCCCCGCCTACGGACAGATGGTTCAAAGATCGGGAAGTCGATAATGGCCGTCGAGAGCCAGGCTGAAAGCACCGCCCTCGCGACCCCGTCCTGCGCGGCGGCGTGGCGCGGGATTTCAGGCTGGACAGTCGCAGCGATCCTGATCTTCCTGACAATCCTCTCACCGATACTGGGCCTCGTTTGGGCGGCGGCATCCGGCGATCTCAGCGCATGGCCTCATCTTCTCCAGACCGTGCTTCCGAAGGCGGCCTGGATAACGTTCCTTCTGATGGCCGGGGTCTGCCTGGTATCGATCGTACTCGGCGCAGGCACGGCCTGGCTCGTGACCATGTACCGGTTTCCCGGGCGCAATGTCCTTCAATGGGCGCTGGTCATACCCCTGGCCGTGCCCACCTATCTTGCCGCGTTCTGCTATGTCGAGATCTGGGACTACTCCGGCTGGCTGCAGACCGCATTGCGCGCAAGCTTCGGCTTTCAGAGCGCCAGAGACTACTGGTTCCCCGACATACGGTCGCTGCCGGGGGCCATCCTGATCATGTCCTTTGTCCTCTACCCCTATGTCTACATGACGGCCCGCGCCAGTTTTCTGGCGCAGTCCGGCAGCACGCTTGAGGCGAGCCGGGTACTGGGATGTACACCGTGGGGATCCTTCTGGCGGGTCGGCCTTCCGCTTGCCCGCCCGGCAATTGCCGCCGGTTCAGCCCTGGCAATGATGGAGTGCCTCAACGATATCGGGGCCGTGGAGCACTTCGGAGTCAACACCCTGACCATCAGCGTCTACGACACCTGGCTGGAACGCGGCTCCCTGCCCGGCGCCGCACAGATCGCCTGTGTCATGCTAATCGCCGTCATCCTGCTCTTTGCGCTGGAACGCTGGAGCCGCGGCAAGCAAGCCTTCTACCAGCGCGGCGGGCGCACGGGGGGATTGAAGGAAACGCGGCTGAGCGGCTTGCCCGGTATCCTGGCCATGACCGCTTGCGCTCTGCCCGTTGTCCTGGGCTTTGGCACTCCTGCGCTGTTTCTGATCTTGAACACCATAACCTTTGCGCCGGCCGCTCTGTCCGGTGACTTTCTCACATTTGCAAGCAACAGCTTCATTCTGGCCGCCTGCGCCGGTCTGCTCGCCACCGTTTGTGCACTGCTGCTCGTGTTTGCGCGGCGCCTCGCAGATTCCACAATCATGCGCGCCATATCCGTCGCGTCGTGCATTGGCTATGCGGTCCCCGGCACCGTGCTTGCCATCGGCGTCCTGATCGTGCTCGGCGGCGCGGATCACTTTCTCGGATTTCTGAGCGAGCGTACGCTCGGCATCGGAACCGGGCTGCTGCTCAGCGGCACAAGCGGCGCCATCGTCTTCGCCTATGCCGTCCGCTTCTTTGCGATCTCGCAAGGCTCCCAGGATGCCGGCATGACCAGGATTCACAGGCACCTCGATGATGCCGCACGCTCGCTCGGCCGCTCACCGTCCGGTTTGCTGAGAGATGTACACATTCCCATGCTGAAACCGGCGATTGGCGCCGGGGCGTTGCTGGTTTTTGTCGATTCGATGAAGGAACTGCCCGCCACAATCCTGCTGCGCCCCTTCAACTTCGACACGCTGGCAACTCACGTCTACACTCTTGCATCTCTTGATCTCTTCGAGGAAGCTGCCCCCGCTGCGCTGTCCATCGTGCTGATCGGCCTGATCCCGGTCATTGTACTGAACACCATGATCTCAGCGGATGAGGAACTGAGATGATTGTCTGCCACTGCAACGTGCTGAAATGCGCACAGATCAGGCGGGCGATTGGTGAAACCATGGGCGACGACGGTCTCGGCTTGGCGACACCGGGCGCGGTTTTCAAGACGCTCGGACACCGCCCCGACTGCGGCAACTGCATGGGCCACTTCAACCGGCTGATTGCCGAGGAACTGGAAGATCGGTTTTCCAGGTCCTCAGCGGAATCTGTCCCCTAATACCCCCTGCCTCACCCCATTTTTTTGAGCTTCAGGTTGATCCAGCTTCGTGGGCGGATCGTTATTGACATCGACATTTGTTTGGAATAATTCTAAACAATCAGTTTGGAACGGTTCTAAACAACACTCATTACCATCAGGAGCTCCGCCATGAAGGGCGACGACAAGGTTATCGAATATCTCAACAAGTCCCTCCGCCACGAACTGACGGCGGTCAACCAGTACTGGCTGCACTACCGGCTTCTGGAAGACTGGGGCTTTCGCAAACTCGCCAAGAAGGAGCGCGAGGAATCCATCGAGGAAATGCAGCACGCCGACAGCCTAGTGGAGCGCATTATCTTCCTGGAAGGCCACCCCAATCTCCAGAAGCTCGACTCCTTGAAGATCGGCGAGAACATCGAGGAAGTCCTCAAGTGTGACCTGGAAGCCGAGTACAGCGCACGTGCCCTTTACAAGGAAGCCCGCGATGTCTGCCGGGATGCTGGCGATTATGTGACGATGGAACTGTTTGAAGGTCTGCTAAAGGATGAGGAAGGCCATATCGACTTCATCGAGACCGAACTTGAGCTGCTCCAGAACATCGGCATCCAGAACTACGGCCAGTTGCAGGCAACATCCGCGGACGAAGCCGAGTAGCCGGACCGCACTGATAATCGCAGGGGCGCTGCTGTTTTCCGGCGGCGCCCTGCTGGCCGCCGCGCCGGACACTGCTTGGTCCAGCGACGATGAGCTTGACCGCGGCGAAGCACTCTTTCTGAAGAGCTGGACGCAGCAGGAGGGTCTGGGCCCCCTCTTCAACACGGCCTCCTGTGTCGCGTGCCATGTCAATGGCGGCCGTGGCCGCCCGGTGAACGGCGGTTCTGAACTTTCACCGACCACCACCGTGAAAGTGGGACTTCTGCCCGGCTCCGAACAGGAGGCGCAGAAGCTTCTGAGCCGCGCCATCAGTTCCTTCCCCGAGCCGCAATACGGCCAGCAGCTGCAGACCGCGGCCGTTTTCGGCCACCGGGCTGAAGGTACGATGCACGTCCGCTATGAACCCGTCCCGATTGCCCTGAACGACGGCGAGACCGTCGTCCTGCGCAAGCCGGTCTATGAATATGCAGGTCTCACCGAGGGCAAGATCACGCCGGGTGCGCTCTTTTCGCCGAGGATTGCCAGCCCCCTGTTCGGACTTGCCCAACTGGCGGCGATACCCGAGGAGCGCCTCCTCGCCCTTGCGGACGAGGCCGATCGTGACGGCGACGGCATCTCCGGCAAACCGAACCGGATCCTGAACCGGACAACCGGTCAGATTGAACTTGGCCGCTTCGGCTGGAAAGCCGGCCAGCCCACCATCCGCCAGCAGAACGCGGCGGCCTTCGCCCTCGACATGGGACTTTCGACCACGGTGTTCCCGCGGCCCGAAGCCGACGGACGGAAAACCGCAGCTTCCGAAGTGAGTGACAGTGACCTTATGGCACTGACCGCCTTTACCGCTGCAATACCGCTGCCCTTGAAAACGGAACACCAAGGCGCGGATGTACGCAAAGGCCAGGCTCTCTTTGCTAAAGCCGGCTGTGCGAGTTGCCACACGCCGAGCCATGTCCTCGGCGACACGCCCGATGTTCCAGTGCATCTGCGCGGCAAGACCGTCTGGCCCTACACAAACATGCTCCTGCATGACATGGGTGACGAACTGGCAGACAACTTCCTTGAAGGCGATGCGGACTACTGGGAATGGCGCACCCCGCCCCTCTGGGGCATCGGACAGGCCGCTGAAAACAACGGCAATGCGTTCTTCCTCCACGATGGCCGCGCCCGTACGCTGCTGGAAGCCATCCTCTGGCACGGCGGCGAAGGGGAAAAAGCCAGACAGGCCGTAACCGACATGACTCGAAATGAGCGGGACGCGCTCATAGCCTTTCTTAAGACCCTCTAGGGTAGGAGCCTTGACGCGCCAGCCCCGCGGCGCTCTAGTCATGGGCGATGCGAAGAGGGACGCCATCATGCTCAAACCCGAACTCTCCCCCCAGGAAATCGCCACTGCACTCATCGGTCTCGTTGGCGACGCAGGCATGATCCGGCCGGAGCGTGTGGAACTCCTGGATCCGGGCCGGCATGAAACCAACCTTGATGCGGGCATAGTCGCCACCCCCACTTCCCCTGAGGACGTACAGAAGATTGTCACATGGTGTGCGGCGCAGGGGGTTGCAGTCGTTCCCCACGGCGGGCGGACCAGCCTTGCCGGCGCTTCGAAAACCCTCAGGGGCCAGTTGGTCCTGTCGACTGAGAAACTCAACCGGATCATTGAGATCGATACTGCCGCGGGCTGCGCCATCGTGGAGCCCGGTGTTACCCTCGCGAACCTGCAGGCGGCCTGTGCCGAGCACGGCTTGTCTCCGGGCATTGACCTTGGCGCCCGTGACAGCGCCACCGTCGGCGGCATGGTTTCCACCAATGCGGGCGGCCAGCAGAGCTTCCGGTATGGCGTCATGCGCCACCGTATTCTGGGCCTCGACGCGGTTCTCGGCGACGGCCGGCTTTTCACGGATCTGAAGAAGGTGTCCAAGTCCAATGAGGGCTACAATCTGAAACACCTCTTCATCGGCGCTGAAGGCACGCTCGGCGTGGTCACAAGGATCGCCATCGCGCTCATTCCCCGCGACGGCCAGAAGGCAACGGCGCTTGCGAGCTGCCCGGGCGAGGACAGCGCGGTGAAGGCCTTCGAGCGCCTGAGAAACACCTCCGGGCTTGAACTCCAGACGGCGGAGTTCATGTCGGCCGAATTCGCCCGCACGACGGCGGAAGCGCGCCGGGAGAATGTCCTCGACTTCGAAGAGAACGACAATGCGGTCTTCCTGCTCTTTGATGTCCCGGAAGCCCAGGAAGATGCCCTGGCCGAAGCCCTGGCGGAGGCCTGCGAGGCCGGGGAAGTCGCCAATGCCATCCTTGCAAAGTCGGAAACCGAGCGGGAGCGCTTCTTCGGCATCCGCGAAGACGTCTTTCACGTGGAAGCCAAGCTGCCGCACGGCTATTCCTATGACATCTCCCTGCCTGTCAGCGAATTAGCTAATTACATCAGCGGATTACGCACCAGACTGGATTCGATCCGTGAGGACCTCTACCTTTCGACACTCGGCCACATCGCCGACGGCAACCTGCACCTGACCGTGACCTGCGGCAAGGAAATGCCCGAATGCGAGGACGCGATTACCGATGCCATCAATCATGGTCTGGCGGAGGTCGGCGGGTCATTCTCGGCCGAGCATGGGATCGGCACCGACAAGCGCCGCTCGCTTCACCTCCACGTCCCCGAGCACCAGATCGAACTCATGCGTTCCATCAAGCACCTGTTCGACCCGGCCGGTATCATGAACCCGGGCAAGGTCTTGTGAGAGGCTCGCTCGTGCGGGCGTCACAATCGACCTTTCGGCTCAGAAGGACCTCACCCTGAGGAGCCCCGCGCAGCGGGGCGTCTCGAAGGATGCGCGGAACGCGTTGTAATCGGCTGGACTAAACAAACATCTCCAAAGCGTCGCCCTCGGCTCAGGGGCCGAGGACGGCAGAGACGGGTACAGTGATCTTGGACATAGCCATTGAGGCTGGCGACCACATGATGGGTATGGCCGAACATTCCGAAATCGGAACCGGCCGACCCGGATACCCCGGGGCAGCCCCGCTGATCAGGAGGTTTGGAAAACAGGCCTCGTCCCAGGCGATGCTTCCGGAGGCGTGGAACGGATGGGCCTAGGCCGCCTCGTGCACTTTGCGTGAATCGTCCGGCGCCTGTTCGCGCTCGTTCATGCCGTAGTCGCGGATGACGCTTGCCACCCGGAGCCTGTAGTTCTCGAACATGACATTTCGGCCCGCGGCCTGGGCCCTGCGGTGTTTTTCAACATTACGCCAGTTCTCCACCGCCTTCTCGTCCCGCCAGAACGACAGCGACAGATATTTCCCTGGCTGCATCAGGCTTTCAAACCGCTCAATCGAGATGAAGCCGTCCATCTTTTCCAACACAGGTTTCAGATCAGCGGCAATATCAAAGTAGGCGGACGCTTTGTCCGGATGGGGCTCAACCTCGAAGATGATGGCGATCACGTCTCGTCTCCTCCTGCATGGGGCAGCGAAGCGATCTCACAGAAGATGCGGTCTTCCCTGCGGATGAACTGCTCGCGTCTGGCAAACTCGTAATTGGCCTTGCCGAGGGGATCGGCCGCAAGCCTTGCGCGATAGGCTTCATAATCGGCAAGGCTGGCGATGTTGTAAATGCCGTAAGCGGTCGTCGCCGAGCCTTCATGCGGGGCGTAGTAGCCGATGAGGTCAGCGCCGCAGCGCGGGATCGCCTGGCCCCAGTTGCGGGCATATTCCTGGAAGGCATCGCGTTTGAACGGATCGATTTCGTAGGTGATCACACAGGTAATCATTGCTGTCTCCTTCTGTCAGGAGTGTGGTCTTACGCCATTGTCCGGCGAGGATGGTTCGCTTATGGTCGAACCATGAAACACGGACCAGACATTGCCGGAATGGCAGCCCTGATCGGCGACCCGGCCCGCGCCAACATCCTCACCGCGCTGATGGGCGGCGGCGCGCTCACCGCCACGGAACTCGCCAGCGAGGCGGGCATCACCAAGCAGACCGCCAGCGCCCATCTTTCAAAGCTCTCGGAAGCCGCCTTCATCGAAGCCACCAAACAGGGGCGGCACCGCTACTTCCGGCTTGCCGATGACGAAGTGGCCGAGGTGCTGGAAAAACTGATGGGCATCGCCGCCCGGCGCAAGCCCCAGCGTGTGCGGACCGGTCCAAAGGAACCTGAGCTGCGCAAGGCCCGGGTCTGCTACGACCATCTCGCCGGCGACCTCGGCGTGGCACTGTATGAGGCGCTCTGCCGCGAGGGACTGCTGCAGAACGGCTCAGAGCCCCCTCACCTGACGGATGCAGGAAAGGCCGCACTGACCAGCTTCGGTGTTGATCTTGAGGATCTCGGAAGGTCACGCCGCCCGCTGTGCCGCTCCTGCCTCGACTGGAGCGTCCGCCGCTCTCATCTCGCCGGCTCCGTCGGCGCCGCCATCCTTGACCGGCTCTACGCGCTCAAATGGGCAAAGCGGGTCAACGGTACACGCATCGTCCGGTTCACGCCGACTGGCGAGGCCGCGTTCAAGGCGCAGTTCTCACTTGTGGACGCCACGTGAACACGCCTGAAGACATCGCTGGGTTCCTGGCCACACAGCCCCACATAGTCAGTGTCCTTGAGCACGTCGAAGCTCTGGACTTGCCGGATTGTTGGGTAGCCGCGGGATTGATCCGCAACGCGATATGGGATCGCCTGAGCGGCATTCCTGTACGCCTGGAAACGGCTGCCGACGTGGACGTGGTCTATTTCAATCCGGCAGATCTCGGCAAGGACGCGGATCAGGCGCACGAGGCACGTTTGCGCGCCGCCGCCCCCACGCTGGAGTGGGAGGTCCGCAACCAGGCACGGATGCACCTCAAGAACGGCGATGAGCCCTACGCAGACACCGAGGACGGCCTGCGGCACTTTCTCGAGACCGTCGCGGCCATCGGCGCCCGGCTGAGAGAGGGACGGATCGAGCTGATCGCACCATACGGTGTCGATGACATCCTGAAAATGATACTGCGGCCCACCGCATCAGGCCGCGCCCGCCCGCACGAGTATCTGGCGCGCCTTGAACGGAAACGCTGGCACGAGATCTGGCCAAAGCTTGAGGTCCTGACCCCCTAGTCCGCGCCCGGCCACCCCGAGACGAAGGTTCTGACGACACGAATCCGCCCCCGCGAAGCCATTCGGATTTTAGCACCTGCTGCCGTCCTCGGGCTTGACCCGAGGACCCAGGGCCGCCGGACTCTGAGCATCGCAGTCCTGGGTCCTCGGCCCGTCGGCCAAGAACGGCAATGCGTTAGCTCGAACAGCCGCCGCAATCGGCCGGCAAGCCTGCAACCACCCAAACATCTGTGCAAACGACAACTGCTCAGATCGGGTCCGTCAGCCAGCCCAGCGCCCTTGGCCGCGTCTCGATCAGCGACGGGACCACGAGCACGCTGGCCAGCGCACCGCAGATCAGGACCAGCGAGGCAAGCTCCTGCCAGCCCACCGGCTCCCCCAGGATCAGCGCACTGGAATAGACGCCGACGATCGGCACGGCGAGCGTGCCCATGGCGGCGATTGCAGCCGGGAAGATCGTCACCACCTTGAAATAGGCCCACTGGCAGAACACCATCGGCAGTGTGAAGAGATAGGCCAGCGCAATGATGGTCTCCCAGGAGAGCGCCGTCATGTCCGGCACGGGCTCGGTGATCACGGCGACGACGAAGATCGGCACCATCGCCGCAAACAGCTGCCAGCCCACCATGACCGATACCGGGGCGCTCCAGGTGAAACGCTTGAAGAGCACCGTGCCGAAGCCCCAGCTGACCGCCGCCCCCAGCATGAAGAGCGCGCCTATGGGCGCGGTCCCGAGGATGATCAGGTCCTCCCCCATCAGTACAGCCAAGCCGCCCAGCCCCAGCACGAGACCGGCGACCTTGTAGCGGGTGAAAGGCTCGTTCAGCAGCACGCTGCCCATGAGCGAGGCCCAGACCGGCATTGTGAAGGCAATGATCGAGGCACGCCCGGCCGGCATCAGCGTCACCCCATAGGCTGCAAAAACATGCCAGCCCATGATTGCGAAGATCGAAACCACGACGAGTTTGGGGATTTCCGCCAACGGCATCCGAATGCTCCGGACACTGATCAGAGCGATCGCAAGGAGACCGAACGCGCCAGCCCCGACGCTCATGGTGCGGAACCACCAGACCGGCAGCTCGCCCAGCGCAATCTTCATGCCCGGCCAGTTCGCGCCCCAGAACAGCGTGACGCCGAACAGCAGCATGAAACCGTACGCGGGGAGCGCCTGGCGCGCCGGAGCCGTTGCTGTCGTGTCTGTCATGCTGGTCCGTCGGAAGGATGAGACCGCTTGGCCTATCAGCTAGACGGCACCGGCCACAACCCGTTTCTTGTCGCCAATCAGGGTGTTGCCCGAACTGAGCAATCCCCGCTAACCTTGAGCCGGGAAGAGGGAGGACGACTGTAATGAGCGTCAATCTGATCGAGATTCCGGCCCGCGGCGGCAAGGCTGCCGCGCTCAAGGCCGGACAGTCCATAAGGATCACCAACACCCATGGTCACCAGGTCGTGGATTTCTGGGCCTTCAACGCAGGCGATCTGTCGGAGTTCCTCTCCATGGAACATCTGCGCGCCACCCTCACGACGATCTTCCCGAAGGCCGGCCAGGATCTTCACACCAACAAGCGCCGCCCGATCATGCATTTCGCCGAGGATACCTCCCCCGGCGTGCACGACACCCTGATGGCGGCCTGCGATACCCACCGCTACCACCTGCTCGGCGTTGAGGGCTATCACGACAACTGCACGGACAATCTCGCCCGCGCCATGTCCGAGCTTGGCCACGAGGGCCTTGAGACACCGAGCCCGCTTAATCTCTGGATGAACATTCCGGTGGCGGACGATGGCCGGACGAGCTGGGGCGAGCCGGTCTCGAAGGCTGGCGACTATGTGGTGCTGCGGGCCGAAATGGACTGCATCGCAGCCATGTCATGCTGCCCCCAGGACATCCTGCCGGTGAACGCCGGCAACACCGTTGAATGCCATTTTGAAGTCCTCGGCTGAGCTCCGTCCATGAAGGGCAACTTTCAGGAAGCCCTGAGCCGGGCTCCGGAACACAAGGAACTCCCCTTCCCCGAGGAAGAATTCGCCGCCCGGCTGGAGCGCCTGCGTACAGCGATGGCGGAGGCCGAACTGGACCTCGTGTTCCTGTCCTCGCCGGAGAGCATCTACTATCTCTCCGGCTTCCAGGGACACTGGTACCAGGCCCAGTCCGGCCGCAACTTTCCCCCGAGCAGTGGCATTGCCGTGCACGCGGACCATCCGGACTTCATCCACTTCGAAACTCCGAGCGAAGCCGTGCTCACCGCCATCGGCGCAGTCTCCCGGGATGTCCGTATCTTTCCGCT
>JBCCEL010000155.1:0-13333 GCA_039030315.1 Pseudomonadota bacterium | reverse complement strand
CGTCGTTCGGTCGATGGCAAGCCATGGAACTCAGGCGGGGACGGTTTGTTCAAACCGGGTGTCGAAGCGGGGGTATCAGTCCACCTCCCTGACACATTCACCGTCCAGTATTTCCCTTGCAAAATCAGGCACCACCAGCCCGCTTTTGACCTTTGCCTCCAGTTCCTTCTCTGCGGCCAGCACAACAGGCAGACGAGCGACGACCTCGTGCAGACGACCTTGCGGCACCACGGTGACGCCATCGGCATCGGCCACGATAACATCACCTGAATCGACGGGAACGCCGCCCATCACGATCGGAAGGCCCGCCGTTCCCGGTCCCCCTCTTGCCGGGGAGTTGGGCGATACGGCCGCCGCAAAACAGGGCACGCCCGCCTCGTCTATGCCGGTGACATCCCGGACCGCACCGTCGGTGACCATGCCAACCGCACCAGCGTTGGAATACATACCGGCCACCATGTCGCCGATGACGGCGCAAGCCAGATGGTCGCCGGTCCTGATCATCACAACGTCGCCGGGGCGGCAGAGGTCAAGCGCGGCGAAGACCGCAAGATTGTCTGCCGGGCCGCAATCGCAGGTAACAGCCACGCCGGTGAACGCCGGGCTCATCGAGGAGGTCATCGGCTTGACCGTATGGTGCAGGGCGCCGGAGCCCATCAGACAGTCCACGGCGATGCCGCTCTGGACGCCCTTCAGCGCTGCGACCTTTGCCGGATCCGGCCGCGGAAAATTGCGCCTGATGGTCAAAAACGGGGACTCTTCGATCATGGGACGGCTCTCCTCCTGATGGTTCCGCCCCATTTAGCTCACAGGCACGCAGATTGCATCAGCTGTCTGCGGCTGCAGCCGGCCACAAACACGGCCGGTTCACAATGCTGCGAGTGCGAAAGTTTATGTTGCAATTGCTAACTCAAAATGCTGCAAGCGCTCACAACAGGGCCACAGCAATGCCTTTTTGGGGACACGGACGGCTCGAAATTCCGTCCCACTTTGCTGCGAAATCCCGGCCTCCCATAAACATGCGAACAGGACCATCTATGACACCCCATTGGCTTGCCCAGCGCCTGACATCGGCGGTTGCCGGAATGGCGGCAGCACTTGCGCTTTTCACAGCGGCCCCCGCCTTCGCTTCCAGCCAGCTCGGTCTCGCCTCCTGGTACCAGGTCGGAAAGCAGACCGCGAACGGAGAACCCTACAACCCCAACGGCCTGACGGCAGCGCACAGAACACTGCCCTTCGGCTCGCGCGTCCGCGTGACCAATCTCAAGACCGGCCAGAGCATCGTCGTTCGTATCAACGACCGGGGTCCCTTCATCAAGACGCGCATTATCGACCTCTCGCGCGGAGCGGCCAGCTTCATCGGTCTGAAAAAGTCCGGCATTGCGCCGGTACGCGTCGATATTCTCGAGCGCGGCTAATACGCAGCGGCTCTGGCCGCATCTCATCCCTATCGGTCGCCAGAGCGTCCCGGGCTCATTCGCTTCAGCGTATCGTTGCGGGTGACAAAGTGATGCTTCAGCGCCGCGCCGGCATGGCCCGGATCAAGGGCGGTGCCGGCGCAGGCTAAACGGTAATGCGTTACAATAGTGACGCAAACGGGCCGGCAGGCGCCGACCCGTGCGCTTCTCGCCTATTTGTCCTTGATCGCCTCGATCATCAGGTGCAGCTCGACGACCGCGGCCGCCGGACCGAGGTTGTAGTTCATGTCGAAATCAGCTCGCGTCAGGTTGTACTTTCCTTCAAAACCGGCTCTGTAGCCGCCCCAGGGATCCTTGCCTTCGCCGATCTTGGTGATCGCGAACGAGATGTTCTTTGTGACACCATGCAGCGTCAGGTCACCGGACAGGGTTCCGCCGTTCGCGTCGCCGTCATAGCCGGTGCTCGTGAACGTCGCGGTCGGAAATTTCTCGGTGTTGAGGAAATCGGGACTGCGCAGGTGCTTGTCGCGGGCCGGCCAGTTGGTGTCAACGCTCGCCATATCGATGGTTATTGAGATGCTTTGGCCTGCAGGTCCCTTCGCGGGATCGTAGGTCATTTTCCCTTCGAACTTGTTGAACTGGCCCGGAAGCCAGCTGAAGCCGAGATGCTTCGTCCGGAACTGGATGAAGGAATGGGAAAGATCGACCGTATACTCCGCCGCCATGGCAGGCAGGGGGGCTGCGGTGAAGAGTGTAACGGAAAAAAGTGCTGCTGACGCAGCAGACAAGATGCGTGCTTTCATGATGATCGCGATCCCTGTTGGAGAGCAGATTGTGCACAACTGAAGGCCGCCGCACGTAAATCAGCATGCGGACAGCCCTGCCAATGTGTCACCTCTGCGCCACTTATCAACTGAAAAGAGATCGCATTTTCGTGAGTCCCATTGTGACAAAAGTCACAATGGGAATGACGATTTCCCCCATATGGGTTATGCGCCGGGATTTTCTCTGTGAGAGAAGCTTGGGGACCGGGAGTTAGCAGTCTGCCACGGGGATGTTTGCAGGCTGCACCGAGAAGGGGTGCAAAAATGTTGTTTTCGAAAGAGCCCGACGCGGGCATGA
This sequence comes from Pseudomonadota bacterium, assembly GCA_039030315.1. Lineage (GTDB taxonomy): Bacteria > Pseudomonadota > Alphaproteobacteria > Rhizobiales > CAJQND01 > JAAEUE01. The sequence continues at coordinate 10,793 of JBCCEL010000155.1, read as the reverse complement.
CGGAACGGGTTGCGCGGGTTCTGGCCCGCAAGGTTGGCCGGGAATCAGACTGGGAAGCCCATGTCGGCACCGTCCAGGAGATCATGCGGGAGATGCGGACGCCGGACAAGGGCACCGTGGAAGTGGCGCGGCAATGCGTTCCGGCCAGGGTCAATGTCGTTGGCGTCTGGGAACTCCTGATCGATCTTACCCTCTACGAGGAAGACCTGGAAGAGCAGGAACCGCCGAGGCCGCACTTGCGGCTCGTGGGTACCTGATCCAGGGGGATCGGAGGGGCCAAGTTTTGGCGCCCTGGGCTGGTGACGAGGCCCTGAAATACCACTAAGACATGCAGCGCCATGCTGCATATCAACGACCTGTCATTCCACATTGAAGGCCGTACCCTGTTCGACGGGGCGGCCTGCGCTATCCCTGCCGGACACAAGGTCGGCTTCGTGGGGCGCAATGGCACCGGCAAGTCAACGCTTTTCCGAATCATTCTGGGGGAAGCCAACCCGGATACGGGCGGCATATCCGTACCGTCGGCCTGGCGTATTGGCGCGGTGGCCCAGGAGGCGCCCGGCGGGGAAACGTCCCTGATCGACCATGTTCTGGAGGCAGACAGGGAACGCGCCAGTCTGATGGCCGATGCCGAGATCGAGACCGATCCCATCAGGATTGCCGAAATTCACACCCGCCTGGCCGACATCGGCGCACATGCAGCCCCGGCCCGCGCCGCGACGATCCTGGCCGGCCTCGGATTCAGCGAACAGGTACAGCAGCAGCCCTGCAGCTCGCTGTCAGGCGGCTGGCGCATGCGGGTGGCGCTGGCGGCGGCCCTGTTTTCAGAGCCAGAGGTTCTGCTGCTGGACGAGCCGACAAACTATCTGGACCTGGAGGGGACGATCTGGCTGCAGAACTTCCTGAAGAGCTACCGCTTTACCGTCATCGTCATCAGCCACGACCGGGATCTCCTCAACACGTCGGTTGCCTCCATACTCCACCTGGACCAGTTGAAGCTGACGCTCTACCAGGGCAATTACGATACCTTCGACCGCCAGCGCCGCGAGCAGCAGGCGCTTCAGCTCAAGCTGAAGAAGAAGCAGGACGACCAGCGCCGGCACATGCAGGCCTTTGTCGACCGCTTCCGCTACAAGGCCTCCAAGGCACGCCAGGCCCAGAGCCGGCTCAAGGCCCTGTCCAGGCTGCAGCCCGTGGCGGCCATGGCCGAGAACCAGGTCGCACCTTTCGTCTTCCCTGCCCCCCAGAAGGCGCTCAACCCGCCCATCGTACGATTTGAGGAAACCGAGGTAGGCTATGGCGACGGGCCGCCTGTGCTCGGCGGTCTCAACCTAAGGCTCGATCCGGATGACCGCATCGGACTGCTGGGCGCCAACGGCAACGGCAAGTCGACCTTCGCCAAGCTCCTTTCAGGCAGGCTGTCGCCAAGCGGCGGAGTGATGCGCCACCACAAGCGGCTTGATGTCGGCTATTTCGCCCAGCATCAGCTCGACGAACTCAATCCCCAGGAAAGCCCCTACGACCACATCCGCGCGCTCATGGACGAAGCGACCGAGGCCCAGCGCAGGGCAAAGCTCGGCGCCCTCGGCTTCGGCGTCCATCTGGCCGACACCAAGGCGGGAAAGCTCTCAGGCGGCGAGAAGGCAAGGCTGTTGTTTGCCCTGTCTTCGTTCGAGGGCCCGCACGTGCTGATCCTGGATGAGCCGACCAACCATCTTGACGTGGATAGCCGCGAAGCGCTCATCCACGCGATCAATGACTATGAAGGCGCGGTGATCCTGATCAGCCACGACCGGCATTTGCTGGAGACCTGCGTCGACCGTCTCTGGCTCGTGAATGACGGCACGATTAAGCCATTTGAAGGGGATTTGGACGATTATACCAAGCTGATCCTGGAGAAGGCCCGGGCCGCAAGGAAGGCCGCCGCGGTGGCTTTCAAGGCCGAACAGGCCGCTGGCGCCGAGGTTTCAGAAGTTGAGTCAGGCGCTTCAAAAGTTGAGTCAGGTTCTTCAGAAATCGATTCAGGTCTGACGCCTCAGGAGCGGCGCAGGCTGGCGGCCGAGGCCCGCGCGAAGATCCAGCCGTTTAAGAAAAAGATTCAAACTCTTGAATCCAAGGTCCAGAAACTAAACGAAAAAATTGCTTTGATCGATGTCCGCCTCGGCGATGCTACCCTCTATGAGAAGTCGCCGGAGAAGGCGCAGGATCTGATGCGCGAGCGCGGCGCGGCGGCAAAGGATCTTGAGGCAATCGAGATGGACTGGATGATGGCCGTTGAGGAACTGGAGCGCTTCGAGGCGAATCTCCAGGCCGGCGCGGTCTGAGCAGGAGTGCTTACGAGATGGCAATACCGCTTACACGCCGGCTGGCTTTTTCCGAGATCCCGCAAATTGATGCTGCGCCGCTGTTCGAGGAGGACCTGCCCTCCGCCACCGTCGGGGAGCTCGCCCGCGCATGCGAAGAAGTCGGTTTCTTCTACGTGGCCAATCACGGCGTCCCTGCAAAGCTGATCGAGGATGTGCGGTCCGCCGCAGGGGCGTTCTTTGAACGGCCCATGGACGAGAAGATGCTCATCAGGCTCGACCAGCGCATGCGCGGCTACCTGCCGCTGGACTATTCCAGCTACGAGGGCGAGGACCGGGCTGCCAAGAGCCACCAGGAAGGTTTCTGGATGAGCTATGAACGCTCGCTTGACGAGACCCGCCCGATGCATGGGCCCAATCTCTGGCCCAAGGGGCACCCTGCCCTGCGCAGCTCAATGGAGGCCTATTTCGCCGCCGCCGAACGCCTTGCCAATGCACTGCTGCGGGGTTTCTCTGCCGCGCTCGGTCAGGCGCCGGACACACTTGGCCAGTACTTCGCGGCTCCCCAGACCATGCTCAAGCTCAACCATTATCCGCCGCAGGACAGCCCGCAATCGATCAAGCACATCGGCGTGGTGCCTCACACCGACTCAGGCGCCTTCACGATCCTCTGGCAGGACGAGGGCGACGGCCTGGAAATCCAGAACAAGGATGGCGAATGGATCGGCGCCCCGTTGATCCCCGGCACCTTCGTGATCAATATCGGCAACGTCATGCAGACTTGGAGCAAGGGCCGCTTCTCGTCCACCCCTCACCGGGTCATCAACCGCGGCGGTCGGGATCGGTACTCCATCCCCATGTTCGTCAACCCCGGCCACGAAGCGCCGGTTGGTCCCATGGCGGGCGATGCGATCGAGGCGGACGAAGTTTTCGGCGACTACATCCGCGACATCTGGCGCCGGACATTCCCCGTAGCCGAAATTCCCTAGGCGGCGCCTGCAACGCTTTCTTAAGGCACATCACCCAATGTCTTCCGCATCTGGTGAAAAGGTGCGGGGCAAGGTCATGCGGTGGTTCGCGAACAATCCTGAGGTCATGCGGCCGCTAGCGGTCTGTCTGCTGCTCGTCGGCGGCGCGGTGCTGGCGGAGGCCGTTTCCAACTCCGGTCCGGAGCCGGCCAAACCCGTGGTCTATGAAACCAAGATCAAACTGGAACGGCCCGTCCAGGAAACCAAGCAGGCTTTCCAGCCAAGTCCCTATTTCGACCTGGAAGACCCCGAAGGCTGAGGCGGCCTGAGCCGGGGAGCAACCTGCCCGTCTACGAAGCGGGAGAACAGGTTGCCACTCCAGTTGGCATCGTCGGTCTGGGGAAAATCTTCGCGGTAGTGTGCGCCCCGGCTCTCGGTGCGGGCAAGTGCGGAAGCCAGTATGGCTTCTGCGGCAAGCAGCATGTTGCGCAGCTCCAGCGACGCCATATCCGGCGCTCCCCCAACCTGTGAACGGCCATTGCGAACAGCCGTCAACGCCGCTTCGATCACATCACCGCTTCGCGCCACCCCCGCGGCACTGCCCATGAGCTCGACAAGCCCGTCTCGGCTCAGACCGCGACCTGCGCACGGCAACCCTTGAAGAGGATCGTCCGCAAGCAGTGTGCCCGCGACAAGCCTACGGGCCTCTGCGTTTTGCGCCGCTGCCTCCCCGGCCAGCCATCCGGTCACATTGGCCTCGGTCAGGCTGTTGGAAGAAAGCCGGTTCGCGCCATGGGTGCCGCCAAGCGCCTCACCTGCGGCGAAAAGGTTCTGCGCCGCCTGCAGGTTCGCGTCTCCGGCGATGCCGCCAAGACAGGTATGCACCGAGGGCGCCGTCTCGAGAGGTTCTCGCGCCGGATCTAAGCCGTTGGCACGGCAGGCCAGATAGAAGCCCGGCCGGTGCCGCTCGAACTCATCCGGGGTCAGAGTCGTCGCATCCAGATACACGCCACCGGCCTGCGTGCCCCGTCCACCGGATATCTCTTGGTGGATGGCGCGGGCCAGCGTCGCCCGATCTGCGCGCTCCAGACGCTGAGGGTCGTAACGCTGCATGAAGCGCTCGCCGGCCCTGTTGCGCAGGTGCACGCCCTCCACCGTGAGCAGCGTGCCGACGATCGTCTGCCCTTTCAATGCATGCGGTGCCGCAAACGCAGTCGGCGTGTACTGGATGAATTCCATGTCACGGAGCGTTGCCCCGGCCATGAGAGCAAGGGCGTACCCGTCTCCGGTCAGGTCCGGGCCGTTCGAGGTCACCGGGAACAACTGGCCGCAGCCTCCGGTGGCCAGCACGACGGAACCTGCCCGGCACCGGATGATCTCCTTTCCCGACAGAATTTCCATGCCCGCGATGGCATCTTCTCCATCACGCAACCACCCGCTGGCATGATGATTTTCCAGAAACGCCACCCCGCGCGATACCAGGTCATTCTTGAGCGTCTTCAGCAGCCGCGGCATCCCGCGCTCAAACTGCGCTGACCGGGAGACCGTATGAGCAGGCACCTTGTGCCCGGTCAGGTTACCGGCCTCGTCCGCGGCAAAGCCGCCGGCCATCGATGACAGCCGCTCGAGGTGCTCGCCTGCACCGTTCGCCACCCTCTCAGCCTGGGCATGGTGGCAGACGCCATAGCCCCCGGCAAGGATGTCCGCCAGGTGTCTGTTCGGCGAATCGTCCGGCGTGAACGCCGCAGCAAAACCGCCGGAAGCGCGGGCCGTCGCGCCGGCTTCGCCAATGGGTCGCTTTGAGATGACCGTTACGGAGGCGCCCCAAGCCCTGGCAGCGTCCGCTGCCCGCAGCCCCGCAAGTCCGCCACCGATAACGACAACGTCTGTGGAAAGATCGCAGTCCATGAACGCCTGAAGGCGGCTCGACTTATTTCAGTGCTTCTGCCACCGCGGCGAGCAAGCGCTTCACGCGCGCTGCATTCACCCCGGCGTCGCTGTAACCGTACTTGGACTGGCTATAGACGGCCAGCGAGGTTCCGCCGCCTTCGACCGGCACCACCTGCATTGTGACCCTGTCAGGAAACTTGAGAAGCCCCGACCGTTGAATGAAGCTGCGCCGGTTTGAATCCGCCTGGTCAACCGGCGTGATCCTCGGCTCGGCAGAGACCACCTTGTCCCACGCTCCCAGAACCTGTTCGGGGGTAGCTTCGAATACCGGTGACAGTTCATTCGGTGTGTCCGCGCAGAAGTCTTTCGGACACACCAGATACTGGTTCGGCCGGTCGATGAGGAGAGGTTTGGCAAAATCAATCTCCCGGTCGATGTCCGCAGAAAACAGAAAGAGGCCGGCAATCGCGACTGCAACAAAAAGAGCGGCACCAATCATCAAAATCTTCATCAACTGTCTTCCATGTTCACGTGCTTGTTGCCGTGGCTGATGCGGCATTGGTCTGGCCTGCTGTCGTGCTGTGGTATAGAAACTATGGTCCAAGTGAAAGAGCGTCTGAACGGCGCCGCGGCAAGCTCATCGACAGGGAGGCAAGTGAATGAGTGATTCAGGCAAACAGGGTATGATCTATGTGGGGCTCGTGATTGCGGGCCTGATCGTCGGCTATTTGTTCGGCCAGAGTGGAAAGTCGGACCTGCAGACCAAAGTCGCCGCTCTGACCAGTGAGGCCGTTGACGCCAAGAAGGCTGGTGCGGACGCAGTTGCCGCGGCGAAGAAAGCCGGTGAGGAAGCTCTGTCCCAGGCTCAGGCCGCGAAGGATGCGGCCGAGAAAAAGGCAGGAGAGCTGACGGCCGCCCTGGATGCTGCAAAAACGGATGCCGCCGCCGACGTGAAGAACCGTGAAGCCTCGTTCGAGCGGCAGAGTGATGCGCTGTCTACGAAGATCAAGTCGCTGCGCGCCTACATGAACGAACGGGTCCAGAAGGTATCCGCTTCCGCCGACGAGGTCAGCAAGCAGTCCGAAGCCAAGGTGGCCGAGATGAAGGCCCAGCTGGACGCGGCCAACAAGGTGGCTGAGTCCAAGGTGACCGCCCTCCAAACGCAGCTGGCGGAGGCCAATAAGCAATCCGATACGAAGGTTGCCGATCTGCAGTCGCAGCTTGCTGACTCACAGAAGCAGACCGAAGCCAAGGTCGGCGACCTGCAATCGCAGCTTTCGGAGGCCAAGAAGCAATCCGAAGCCCAGGCAGCCGAGCTCCAGGGCCGCCTGGCCGACGCCAGCAAGCAGGCCGAGGCCCAGCTGGCTGAGCTGAAGTCGCGGCTTGAGGACACAAACGCGAAGGCCGCAGGAGAGGTTGCAGAGCTGCAATCCCGGCTCGCGGCCTCGAACAAGAAGCTGGAAACGGAAGTCTCAGGCCTGCAGTCTCAACTTGAGGAAGCGGGCAAGACCACGGAGACCAGAGTGGCCGGCCTTCAGTCCCAACTGGCGGAAGCAAACAAGAAGGCCGAGACGCGGATAGAGGGTCTGCAATCGCAATTGGAACAGGCCAACAAGGCATCAGAGGAAAAGGCTGCAGCGCTGCAGGCCGAGCTGGCCGAGGCAACCGCCAATGCGGAAAAACAGCTGTCTGACCTGCAAAAGCAGCTGGCCGCAGCACAGGCCGGTCAATCCGAAGCCCAATCCCAGCTTGAGAAGACCCGCCAGGGCGCCAGCAAGTCGGCAGAACTCGTGCAGTCCATGCGCGCTCAGATTCGTGACCTTGAGGCTCAGCTGGCGGAAGCGAAGCAGGCGCAAAACAACTGATCGGAGCTTGTAACGCCTGCCACTTTCTGTACAAGGAGCTTCGCCGGAGCGGGAGGGGTGCTCCAAACCAAAAGACCTCCGGCGAAGCTCATGAAAGGCGGGAATATGCTGAAGGAATTCAAAGAGTTTGCCCTCAAGGGCAACATGGTCGACATGGCGGTCGGCATCATCATCGGCGCGGCGTTCGGCACGATCGTCAAGTCGCTCGTGGCAGATATCTTCATGCCGATAATCGGCTACTTCTCAGGCGGCCTGGACTTTACCAACGTCTTCATCAACCTGAGCGGCGGCGAGCATGCCACCCTTGCAGCCGCCAAGGAAGCGGGTGCAGCCACGATCAATGTCGGCGTGTTCGTCAATGCTGTGATTGCCTTCCTGATCGTGGCCTGGATCATGTTCCTGATCGTGAAGTCCATGAACACGGCGAAGAAGGCTATGGAGGAAGAGGAAGCGGCCGCACCGGCCCCGGCCGAGCCTTCCGAAGACATCAAGCTGCTGACCGAAATCCGTGATCTGCTGAAAAACTGACGTCCCTTTGAACCGGCTACACAGAAGCCCGGAGCGTGGACGCGTTCCGGGCTTCTTGTGTTTGCGGTCCCGCGGTGATAACCGGCTGCCTTCGCTCAGGAGTGACACCGCCGAATGACAGTGCGAGCCGGATACACACCTTCCGCTTTCGAGGCGCTCAAACCCGCAGTCAGGACCGAGCCTGAGAGCGGTATCGTCCGTGTGGCGAACCGCGCCTGGGGCCGGCCAGACGTCATCAAACTGTGGGTGGGTGAAGGGGATCTTCCGACGCCCTCCTTCATTTGCGACGCCGCCACCCGCGCCATGGCGAACGGCGAGACCTTCTACACCTGGCAGCGGGGCATTCCCCCCTTGCGCGAGGCGCTCGCCCGCTACCACGAACGGCTCTACGATGTGCCTTGCGATCCGGGGAACTTCTACGTCACCCATGGCGGTATGCAGGCCATACATCTGGCGCTGCAGGCTATAGCGGGTGCAGGCGACCAGATCGTCATTCCCAGCCCGGCCTGGCCCAACTACCCCGCGCCCCTGCGGATGCTCCAGGTCGAGCCGGTGGAAGTGCCACTCGGGTTTTCTGACGGCGCCTGGCAACTGGATCTGGACCGGCTGTTCGATGCGGTCACGGAAAAGACCCGGGCAATTGCGCTCAACAGCCCATCAAATCCCCTCGGGAAGGTCGTGCGCGAGGATGAACTGATCGCGGTGCGCGACTTCTGCCGCAGGCGCGGGATCTGGCTGCTTGGCGATGAGGTCTATGCCCGCTTCTACTACCCCGGGCCGGGCGACAACCGGCAAGTCGCCCCTTCCCTTCTGGAATGCACCGATCCCGAAGAGCGGCTGATCCTGGCGAACACGTTCTCCAAGAACTGGGCAATGACCGGCTGGCGCATCGGCTGGATGCAGGCGCCGAAGAAGATCGGCCAGCAGATCGAAAACCTCGTCCAGTACAACACCTCGGGCGTTACCTCCTTCGCCCAGCCGGCGGCTGTGGTTGCCCTGGATGAGGGCGAGCCCTTCCTCGCCGAACAGATCGAACGGGCCCGCGGTGGATTGAACATCGTGCTGGAAACGCTTGGCGCGCGGGACGATGTGCAGTTCCAGGAGCCTGAGGGCGCTTTCTATTTCTTCTTCCGGGTCGATGGTCTGGACAGCTCCGAGGACACGATCAACCGCATGATCGACGAAGCCGGTGTGGGACTTGCGCCGGGCACCGCCTTCGGACCTGGGGGCGACGGCTGGTTCAGAATCTGCTTTGCCCGGTCACACGACAGTCTCCGGCAAGCGATGGAGCGGCTGTGCAACTGGCTGGACGGGCGATAGGACATCTCAGCCCGTTATCTGCAGCGGCTTGAACAGTATTCCCGGTTCGTTAACCGCCTTGCCTTATTCTGTTCTGGTTCAATTCTTGGCGGACCGGACAAATGGATCTTCGCAGACGGACGTTCCTCGATTTTTGGGCTGATGCGCGTGGCAACGTCGCCATCATATTCGGCATTGCCATCATTCCCCTTGCCCTCGCCGCAGCGGCGGCGGTGGACTACGGCCGGGCGCTGGACGCCAAGACGACAACCCAGTCGGCGCTTGACGCTGCGGCGCTTGCAACGGCAAAGGCACGCAAATCCATGGACGACGGTCCTGCCATCGCTGAAGGCGTGACCGCCTTCCAGTCCAACATGGCGGCGGGTCTGCCCGGTGTCTCCGCAACGCCGGCCATCGCGATCAACGACGGCACAGTCACCGCGACGGTTCAGTTCGAGTTCACCACCTCGCTGATGCGGCTGGCGGGCATCAACGGCATTCAAGTGCGCAATGAGTCCCGGGTCGGCATCCAGGGACTGGGCAAGGCTGAAGTGGTGCTCGTTCTCGACTACTCCAGCTCCATGCTCGGCCAGTACGAGGCCATGCGCGACGGTGCGATCGGGCTCATCAATTCCATCACGGATGACGGTGCAAGCGCAGACATAAAGACCGGTTTGGTGCCGTTCTCGCGCTATGTCCATGCCACTCTGGATGGCGACTATGTTCTGGGTGGAAGTTCCGGCACACCCTGGAGCAACTGCACCACCGGCCGGAAGTGGCCGTGGGTGGCCCAATCTGCGACGCCGAGATCAGATGACGATTCCAAATGGGGCCGGCTCGGAGATGACAGCGAGGCGGACATCACCGGCAATCCGAACTACTATGACACGTGCACGGGCATGACCAGCAACAACCTGACCATCAGGCCGCTGACGACAAATCATGCAGGGACCATTGCCCAGCTGAACGCCATGACGCCGTTGTCAGATACGAACGTCGCGGTCGGAGCAGAGTTCGGCTACCACCTGCTTTCGCCCAATCCGCCCTGGACCGAAGGGGCGGCATACTCGGATTCAGAGTGGCGCAAGATCATGATACTGCTGTCCGACGGCCTGCATAACCGGCAGGGTTTCGGACCTGGCGGCATCTACACATCCGATCAGGGCTTCGAAAACGTCGACCACATCTGCGATGCCATGAAGGCGGATGGCATTATCGTCGTCACCGTCGCCTACGATCTCGATGATGAAGACGGCAAGGATCAGCTGCAGCGCTGTGCGAGCGACTCCAACTATTACCTGGAGGGCGATGAGACCAACATCGCCACTGTGTTCGACAACATCGGTGAAATTCTGGCCGCCGAGCTGTATCTCAGCAAATAGGCACGCTTCCTAAGTCTCCGGAAGAGCGTAGGCGCCGTCCTTGTCGTGGGTCTCGCGGCCAGTAAGGGCCGGCGTGAACACGCAAACGATCCTGAGGTCGGTCTTCGCGGTCAGTTTGTGCTTTTCGTGCTTGTCGAGGGTGTACATGGTGCCTGCCTTGAGAGGGAACGTCTCTCCGGTTTCGAGATTCTCGACCTCACCCTCCCCTTCGATCACGTAGTTCGCCTCGACATGATGCTTGTACCACATGGTCTGCTCGGCCCCGGCCTGGACCGAGGTTTCCGTGAGCGTGAAGCCGACCCCGTCTTCGGCCAGCAGGAAGCGGCGGCTGGCCCAGACCGGCCCCCTGACGTCGCGCTCGGTGCCAATCAGATCATCAATGCTCTTCACAATCATGCTTCGCCGTCCTCATGAGATTTCACTGCAGCGAGTTTAGAAAAACGCCCTTGCCGGAGCAAAGGCAAGTCCCATAGCTTTCTTCAACAGGAGGACGGCCCATGACCGTTACAAAGCTTGAGGTTCGCAAACTCACTCCGGCGATCGGAGCGGAGATTACCG
>JBCCEL010000154.1:0-13340 GCA_039030315.1 Pseudomonadota bacterium | reverse complement strand
TGTGAGGAGAAATGCAATGAAAAAGGAATTGAAAGGCCAGATGGAGCGCATAATGGACGAAAGTTCCGGCGCCTATACTGATGTTATTGTTCAATTTCGCTCTGAAGGCGATCAACAGCTTTCTGAATTGCTTAAGGCCGTGTTCGAGACCGAGAGTCACCGGTCGATGATGGTGAGTCCGTCCCACATGCTTCCTCCGCAAGCGGATGCATTCGAGCTCAAATCTGCAGTTTCCGCATCCCAGCAGCGCCGTGTCCGAAAGCTCTTGAGGGAACAGGGGGCGAGCTTCTCTGCCAATGTGGCGCTGGGAAATGTCGCGTTGGAGCTTCTCGCCAAAGGCGCGCGCGAAGCGGTGCCGGCGGCGGGCCGTTTCATGTCGTCCTCCAAGTTGGTCTCAGCGGTCAGCAGCATAAAATCCCGCCTCAAGAGCAAGGCCGATACCGCTGAGCCGATGCACCTGAAGAACATCGACGGGATGCGGGTGAAAGTGCATCGCGGCGATCTTCCTGATGTGATCCAGGAAAATGCCGAACAGATAGATGGCGTGTTCGAGAATGTGACGATCAAGACCCCGCCAGTCTCTCCGGCGGATGTGTCCGCAAGTGCCTCAACCGTCAGTTACACCGGTACGACCTGGGGCGTGGAATGCGCCAAAGCGCTGTCGGCATGGGCAGCGTTCGGGACTCGAGGCGAGCGTTCGGATGGCACCAAGGTCAAGGTGGCGGTTCTGGACACGGGCGTTGATCCGACCCATCCCGATATCAAGCCGCGGCTCACCGACTTTGCGGAATTTGACAGCTCCGGCAGCATGATCACTCAGGGCCTGGGCCACGCCCGGGATTCCGGCAGCCACGGAACTCATGTGTCCGGAACCGTGGTTGGCGGCAATTCCAGTGGCGGCTGGATCGGCATGGCACCGGACGCTGAGCTGATCGGCGGACTTGTACTCAATGGCGGGAGCGGATCGCTGGCCCAGATCATTGGCGGTATCGGTTGGGCGGTCAATTCCGATGCTGATGTCATCAACCTGTCTCTGGGCGGCCTGACCTTCGATCCCGATGTTGGCACTCCCTATCAGCGCGCGATCGTCGATGCGCTCGTCCGTGGTACTCTGGTTGTTGCGGCGATCGGCAATGACGGACACCAGACGACCGGCGCACCTGGCAACGACTACTTCTCGCTCGCCGTGGGCGCTCATGATGAAAACATTCGCTGTGCCGGGTTTAGCGGCGGCCGGACCCACATTCTACGCCAGTCGAGCCACATCGACCCGCAATTCCTGCCTTTGGTCTACACGAAACCGGACATGGGCGCGCCAGGTGTCCGCGTGAAGTCGAGCGTGCCTGGCGATGCCTGGGAAGCATTCAACGGAACGTCCATGGCAACGCCGCACGTGGCCGGGGCCGCGGCCCTGTTGCTGGCCGCCACCGGGCTCTCCAGCCGTCCAGCCCAGCAACGGGCGTTTCTTGCCCGTGACTTGCTGCTAGGTGGCGTGTCAGACACGGGCGAATCCGGCCAGGATCAGCGCTTTGGCTACGGTGCACTGAACGTGCTAAAGTCGATAGATGAAGCTTTGCAAAGAGGCTTTTGATCTTCGGCCTGCAGTACGGCGTGGTTCTGCGCTATGGTTGGCTGTGCTGTTGTCAGGCGCAGCTGGCCATGGCGTAAGCCAGGCGGGATGTCCGCCGGCTGGTGGCACCGCGACCCCGGAACTGGAAACGAAAATGGCGCAAGAACGAGCGGCCCCCAGGGTTCATCCTGAGGTGGAAGCTTATTTTGAGAGTGACCCGGAAGGCGAAATGGAAGTGCTCCTGGTACTGGACACCCCTCAGCCCGACCTGACATCAATGATGGCGCCCAAGGTTGACTGGAAGTCCGCTGGTGCCGGCCTGCCCGATCCGCGGGCGGTTGCGGCGATTGTCGACCGCGTGCGCGATGTGCTCTCCGAGCTGGATCTTGCGGGGAATGCGCGCTGGCTGGCTAACGCCCACTCGTTCGTGGTGCGGCTCGATGGCCCTCAGCTCAAGGTCATTCGGCAGCATCGTGATGTGCTGGAGATACTGCCGAACGCTTCGCTGAAATAGCAAGTCTCCCGGACTGGGACGTAGAACGCGGCGCAGCACTCCGCGGAGGGCGAGATGCGGGCAATCGCCTCTGAGCGTGAGGTTTGGCGTGCGCTTCGAAACGACATCCATTAGTGTCAATGCCACTGGAAACGAAAATTCCACAGAGGACACAACGCTCGATGCACCAGGACGAACGCGGCCATACGCTCACCACCTCTTCGGCCGAAGCTGCTGCCGAAATCGATACTGCGGTTCACAATTTCCTGCGCAATAAGGCGGATGTCATTCCTCATGTTGGAGCGGCGTTGAAGGCTGATCCGGAGTTCGGGTTCGGCAACATTGTCAGCGGGCTCATCATGCACGGCGCGCGAAACGTGCATTTTCGCCCACGGATCGAAGGCGCCCTGGCAGCCGCGCAGAAGCAGGACGGGGCGATGAGCCCGCGTGAGCATCTCTATCTCAGGGCGTTGGAGGCGTCTGTTGCGGGCGATATCACCGGTGCCGTTTCGCAATATGAGGTGATCCTTGCCGATAACCCGCGTGATCTGCTCGCCCAGAGAATGGCCCAGATGGAACTCTTCTGGATCGGCGAGATGGGATGGTCGGAGCAGATCTCCGCCCGCGCCCATGCCCACTGGGATGAAGCCGTGCCGGGCTACAGCGCACATCTCGCGTGCCGTGCCTTCGATCTTGAGGAAACCCACCAGTTTGCCGATGCGGAAGCCATGGGTCGCAAGTGCGTGGATATCGACCCATGCGATGTCTGGGGCACACACGCGGTTGCCCACGTCCTCATCATGCAGGGACGCCACGAGGAAGGCATCAATTGGCTTGACTCTCACAATGACAATTGGTCGGAAGCCAATCAGCTGCAGCTCCACTTGTGGTGGCACCGGTGCCTGTTCTCAGTGGAGCTTGGGGCATTCGACGACGTGCTTGAGGTGCATGACAACTGGGTTCGCAACCGGGAATTGCCATTGCTCACATCCATGCCGGATCTCTACATCGACATGCAGAACGGGGCGTCAATGCTGCTGCGGCTGGAACTGCGTGGTGTAGATGTCGGCAACCGTTGGGCCGAGCTTGAAGAGCTCACGCTCAATCGGCTTGAAGATCACACCAGCCCGTTCACCAGCCCCCACTTCGCCATTATCCTGGCGGCCACTGGGCGATTTGAGGAAGCCGAACGGCTGATGGCCTCCATGCGTGCGTTCGCAGACGAGGACAAGGGGACGTTCGGTCCGCGCTATCAGATGGCCTCCATTCCGGCCGCTGAAGCGGCACTGGCGCATCGCCGCGGCGACCATCAGGCGGTGCTGGACAAGCTTCTGCCGGTCCGTCATCAGCTCTGGCAGATGGGCGGCAGCCATGCACAGCGCGATCTGTTCTTCCTCATCCTGGCCGATTCCATCCTGAAGCTCGACCGGGCCGATCTCATTCCCATCATCCTGGACGACATTGAACGCGCCGGCTTTTCTGACGCGGCCTCCCGCATCGGCTACAGGGCGGCGGGCGGGCTGGTGCACTGATGCGGCGCCCCGCAGGCCCGCACCATCGTTACGTTTGGTTTACCATAACATCGCGTTAGCGCTCATTCAGGCGACCACACCCCGGCTGATGCCCTTCCTGGTAAGCGAGTATTATCAATTTTCCCCCTAATCTCGCCGGGCAAGGGGTCTACCAGTTATGCAAGTTGCAATCGCCGAAACGCCGTCTCAGGTCAGCACGCCTCAGCCGCAGGCCGCTCCTGTCTCATCCATGGCGCCGCAGACAATGCCGCAGCCGACCATGCCGCAGCAGACTGTCGCGCAGCGTTCTTTACCGCCACAATCGCCGCAAGCGTCCCCGGCTGTCGCTGCCGTGCTGACAGAAGCGCAGATCAGCCAGCTCCTTGCGGTTCTCCGTCTACTGAAACCCGAGCAGGTTGCACAGGTGCTGGCGCAGCTTGATCCTATGGTTCTCACACCGGCTCTAACGCAGCTAAATGCGAGGCTGCCTGCAGTCTTTCCGAAGCCCGTGTCCGGTCCGCCCGTTTCCGGAGCGAGGGCGCAGTTCGGATTGCAAAACGATTCCCAACGGCCAACCGAGCGCGAACTGGGTGCAGGTGAGCGCAAACGCGCCCAGGCCAAGGCCATCACTGCGGCGATTGCCGAGGCGGAGGCCCACGGCGGCACTGCAGGAGAAGAGCTGCCGCCCGCCTCTCCTGTGCTTACCGAAACCCATAGCCTCCGTCCCGAGGGTGGTGCTTCCGGTGCCGCAGCCAAGCAGCCGGCATCAGAGCCGAAGGCCGAGGACGGATACTCGCGTCGCATCAGCCCTCGAAAGGCGGCCTCCAACAACGCACGCATCATCGGTACCGGAGACCGCCGCGGCGTGAACGGTGAAATCCTGGATATCTCGGACACAGGCGCGCTGATCCGCGTGCAGGCAGATGTCTCGCTGTCGGACCGCTTCTTCCTCTATGACTTTGGCAACCGCCAGGCGAGCGATATGGTGGCGCATATGCCCCGGCGCAGCTGCGAAATCGTCTGGCGCCGCCGCAACAAGATCGGCGTCAAGTTCGTCGAATAACTTCGGTCCACCTCAGCTGAAGCACGCCTTTCTCAGTAGTACTGCCGGTCAGGTTCGCTCGCCTTTCGTCTGGTGATGAAGTCCTGAAGTGCTTCGTCGACGGCCGGGTCCAGACCTGGGTCCTCATACTCTTCAAGCAACTCCTTCCACTGTCTGTTTGCCCGCTGGGCCGCGTCCAGTCCGCCATCCGAGCTCCATTGCTCAAAGGAACTGCTGTCTGCCGAGGTCGGCATGTAGAAGGCGGACTTGAAATTTGCCTGGGTGTGATCGCTCCCGAGGAAGTGCTGACCGGGTCCGACCTCTTGGATTGCCTCCAGCGCGAGCGCGTTGGCAGAAAGGTCGATGCCTTCGAAAAAGCTGGCGACCTTGCCGCAAAGATCGGCGTCTATGACGGTCTTTTCAAAACTGGTCACCAGACCCCCTTCCAGCCAGCCGGTGGCATGATTGATCAGGTTCGCCCCGGCGAGCATGGCAAAGAGCAGGCCCCAGGTCGCTTCCTGTTCTGACTGCGCGTCGGGCAACTTGGAAGCCGACAGGGTGCCCACCGTATGCAGAGGGACCCCGAGTCTGCGGGCCAGCTGCCCTGAGGCCAGGACCATTTTGGCGGCCTCCGGCGTACCGAAGGTGGGGGCGCCGGACTGCATGGACATGGTGCTCGCAAAACTGCCCATGAGGCAGGGAGCGCCGGGGTTGATGAGCTGAACCAGGGTCAGGCTCGCCAGGGCCTCGGCCAGAACCTGAGTCAACGTGCCGGCGACTGTGCAGGGGCTCATGGCGCCAGCCAGTGTCCATGGAGTTGCTGCAACCGGCTGGCCATGACGGGCATAGACCTTCAAGGAACCGGACATGTTGGCGTCCATCACCAGAGGCGCGTTGGTGTTGCTCACGCAATAGAGCAGCGGCTTGTCGGCAATGTCGTCCGAGCCGGATATGATCCTGGCCATCTGCACTGCATCGGAGGCCCGCTTCTCGCCGATGAAAGCGCCCATGAAGGGCCGGTCCGAATAGCGGATATGGGTGTAAAGCATGTCCAGGTGCCGCTTGTTCGCCGGCAGATCGACCGGCTCGCATACCACCCCGCCCGAATGGTGGAGATGCGGGATCATCTGGTGCAGCTTCACGAGGTTGCGGAAGTCCTCGATGCCGGCGTAGCGGCGGCCGGCGTCCAGATCGTGCACGAATGGCGGTCCCCAGGAAGGACAGAGCACGGTGTTGTCTCCGCCCAGCACGACCGACTTGGCCGGGTTGCGCGCATGCTGCCTGAACTGCCGGGGCGCAGTGGCCTGGATGATGCGCCGACACATGCCCGGTTCAAAGCGCACGCGGGTGCCTTGGACGTCGGCACCGCTCTGCCGGAAAATATCGAGGATCTCCGGATCATCCACGAACTCCATCCCGGTTTCCTTGAGCAGGAGGTCGGCATTGTGCTCGATGAGGCTTAGGCCCGCTTCATCAAGGATATTCAGGACGCCAACCTTGCGGACAATGAAGGGCGCTACCGGCGCCGGGCGCGCCTCCGTTGCGGCTCTGGGCCCTCTTCGCCGGCTCCGCCTGCGGCCGCCGCCTGCTTCTCCATCCATCTGGACGTTCCCTGTTCCGACCTTCATCCCAATACTCTTACATTTTGGGAGCCTCCGGTAGGGCAGGCGGGCGCACGGTCGCGGCGGCAGGTTGATTTCTTTTCAAGACCACAGCGCCCGGCGCGACTTGACATCAGAAGACCCGGGCGGGGAGGTTCACCTGAACAAAACGATTGCAGACCGGAGGAGCCATGGCCAACCGACCCGCAGCCGAAATCGCCGAAGAATACAACAGGAACGGCTTCGTTTCTCCGGTCGACGTCATTTCCACCGAAGAAGCGCAAGCGCACCGAGTGAGTCTGGAGGGTGCTGAGGCCAGGATTGGCGGACTGCACTATCTGGCCAAGGTGCACACCATTCTCACCTCGCCGTTTCGGCTTGCGGTGAACCCGCGGGCGCTGGATATCGCACAAGCCATTCTCGGTCCGGACATCCTTCTCTACAACGTCACTTACATCATCAAGGAGCCGCATACCCCGTCCCATGTGAGCTGGCATCAGGACTTGACGTACTGGGGCCTTAGCCACGATGACCAGGTCTCCATGTGGCTGGCGCTGTCGCCTGCCACCGAGAGCAGCGGCTGCATGCGCATGGTGCCCGGCAGCCATCTCAACGGTATGCTGAAGCACGACGTCACCGAAGACGAGACCAATGTCCTGTTCCAGGGTCAAACCGTTCAGGTCGTTGGAGAGGAGAGCAGCATCATGTGCCCGCTTCAACCGGGCCAGGCCTCGTTTCACCACGGCTGGACGTTGCACGCTTCCATGCCGAACAACAGCGACGATCGCCGCATCGGGCTCAACGTGCAGTATCTCGCAGCTCACGTGCGGCAAACCAAGCACGATCTGGACACGGCGATCCTGGTCCGGGGTGAAGACAGGTTCGGCAATTTCGACGGGGACGTGCCAGCCTGCACGGATCTGGCCCCCGAGGCGCTGGAGCGCCACAGAATGCTGAACGAGCGCTATATCGAGATTACGGGGCAGGCCTGACAGCAATGGCTCTCGATGCAGAACAGATCCGCGCTGCCGCGCAGCTTCTTGCTTCGGCGCGAAACGAAAATCGGGTTCACGATGAAATCCCGAGCGATACTCGTCCGGCCAACCTGGCCGATGCCTATGCCATCCAGGACGCGCTCGCCGAAGAACTCGGCTGGGACGCCGGCGGGTGGTTCTGTGCCTGCACCAATCAGGTCATTCAGGACATTCTGGGTTTGCGCGAACCCTATTACGCCAGGCTGTTCAGCCGTTACATTTTCGAATCCCCGGCCAGGCTCAGGTCCTCGGAGTACCCGCCCATTGTGCTGGAATGTGAGTTCGGCTTCAGACTCGGCGGCGACCTGCCTTCCCGCGGGGACTCCTACACTCGCCGCGAAGTGGAAGCGGCGATTGTGTCGGTCCATCCGACCATCGAGGTGGTGGCCGGTCATCTGAAGGACTGGCCCAATCAGGAGGTCTGGTCCGTGATCGCCGATAACGGGACGGATGGCGCGCTCGTGGTGGGCAAGGGAAAACAGGACTGGCGTGAGCTTGATCTTGTCAACATGCCGGTAACGCTGGAGATCAATGGTGAGGAAAAGCGCTCCGGCACCGGTGCGAATGTGCTGGGTGATCCGCTTGAGGCGTTCGTCTGGCTGGCGAACGCCCGCAGCAGAGATGGTGAGGGGCTGCGGGCTCACGATATCCAGAATACCGGCACGGCCACCGAGATCATCTGGATCGAGCCAGGTGATGAGGCGGTCGCCAAATTTGAGGGCCTGGGCGAGGTAGCGCTACACCTGCAACCCTGATCGCAGAACAAAAAACAGCCCGCCGGGGAGGATCGGCGGGCTGCTCGGGAAGTCGCAGATGTCAGGGAGGGAGATTACACTGCGGCTTTGACCTTTTCTGCGGCCGCATTGGCGACATCGGCAGAGGCGTCGAACATCTCACGGGCAACATTGCCGGTCAGATCCATCAGCTCGATCTGCTGGTCGCTCAGCACGCCGAACTGTTCGCGGGCGAACTCGGCCTGTGCTTCCGTGGCGGTCTTCAGATCGCCGGACTTTACAACCTTCGCCGCGTGATCGAGTGCGGCTTTGGCGTTACTGGCAGCGTTGTCCAGCATCTTGTCGTTGATCGCGCGCGTGCTGGCGACAGCCTTCGCAACAAGACCTTCGTAGGTCTTGCCGGCGTCCTTGAGGAATGCCGTGAACTGGACGTTTGCGTCCTGGCTCTTGTTCACGCCTTCCAGAACCATGTCCTTGACGGCCTTGGGCATTTCCGCATTCTGCGCCTGCTTCAGCATGTCCTCGGCGGCCTTGTTGATCTGCTTGTTCATGTCATTGATCCTTCGTTTTCTGTGCGGCCTGTTCGGCGCATCGAATTTGATCAGGGCAATATAGGAGGGGTTATTGTGCAATGCAACATAAATTGTGCATTGCACAATATTCTGCCGTTAGACCTTCGGCTAAGGGCGTGGCGGGCGGCAAAACTTGACTCCCCCATGCCTGCCGCTATTGATGCTGCATTGCAGCAATCTGAAAAAGAAGGTGTGGCGCGGTGAGCGACAAGGTCGATATCATTTATACAAAGGTGGACGAGGCTCCTGAGCTGGCGAGCGGATCTTTCCTGCCCATCATTCGCGCCTTCACCAGCCCGGCTGGTATCTCGATCGGAACCCGGGATATTTCCCTGGCCGGCCGCATTCTTTCCCAGTTCCCGGAGCACCTGACAGAAGCCCAGCGTATCCCGGATGATCTTGCCGAACTCGGCCAGCTGGTCAAATCTCCCGACGCCAATGTCATCAAGCTGCCGAACATCTCCGCCTCCATCCCGCAGCTGAAGGAGGCGATCTCCGAACTCCAGTCGCAAGGCTACGACATCCCCGACTACCCGGAAGATCCGGCAACGGATGAGGAGCGGGCGGTTCAGGCCACCTACGACCGGATAAAGGGCAGCGCGGTGAACCCGGTGCTGCGCGAAGGTAACTCCGACCGCCGCGCACCCAAGGCGGTGAAGGAGTATGCCCGGAAGAATCCGCACTCGATGGGCGAATGGGCGGCGGATTCAAAGACCCATGTCGCCTCCATGCCGGATAACGATTTTTTCGCCAATGAAGTTTCGACCACCATCTCCGCAGCTCAGGCCGGCGACGCGAGGATCGTGTTCCTCAGCGAGGCAGGGGAAGAAACGGAGCTGAAGGGCGCCGTTCCCCTGCTTGAGGGCGAGATTGCGGACGCCACGTTCATGAGCGCGGCATCATTGCGCTCGTTCCTCGAGGAGCAGCTGGAGGATGCCAAGGCGCAAGGCGTGCTTTTCTCGCTGCACCTGAAGGCGACCATGATGAAGGTCTCCGATCCAGTGCTCTTCGGCCATGCCGTTTCCGCCTATCTCGCGGACACGTTCTCAAAGCATGGCAGCGCCCTTGATGAAGCAGGCGTCGATCCGAACAATGGCCTTGGCGATCTGATGGCCAAGCTGGAAAGCCTGCCTGCCGGCAAGCGCGCCGAAATCGAAGCAGATATCGAAGCTGAAGTGGCAGCGCGGCCTGAACTCTACATGGTCAATTCGGACCGCGGCATCACCAACCTGCATGTGCCGAGCGACGTCATTATTGATGCGTCAATGCCGGCGCTCATCCGTGCGGGCGGCAAGGGTTGGGGACCGGACGGTCAGCCGCAGGACACCAAGTGCGTCATCCCCGACCGGTCCTATGCGCCGGTCTATGCGGCCACAATTGACTTCTGCAAGACGCATGGGGCGTTCGATCCTTCGGAGATGGGCACCGTGCCTAATGTCGGCCTCATGGCCCAGAAAGCCGAGGAATACGGCTCCCACCCGCAGACGTTCGTGGCCAGCGAAACCGGGACCATGATCGTCGCCGATGCCAACGGCGATGAACTGTTCTCCCATGCGGTCGAGCCTGGCGATATCTGGCGCATGTGCACCGTGAAGGACGCTGCCGTCCGCGACTGGGTCAAGCTTGGCGTAACCCGCGCCCGGCTGAGCAACACGCCGGCGGTGTTCTGGCTTAACGCCGAACGCGCTCACGACGCACAGCTCATCAGGAAGGTCGAGGCCTATCTGAAGGACCACGACACCAACGGTCTGGACCTGCGCATTCTCGCACCGAAGGAGGCGGCCGAGTTCTCTCTGGAGCGCATGAAGCGCGGCGAGGATACGATCTCGGTCACCGGCAACGTTCTGCGCGACTATCTCACCGACCTGTTCCCCATTCTGGAGGTGGGCACCAGCGCCAAGATGCTGTCCATCGTGCCGCTGATGAACGGCGGCGGCCTGTTTGAAACCGGTGCCGGCGGCTCTGCGCCCAAGCATGTTGAGCAGCTTATGGAAGAGGGGCATCTGCGCTGGGACTCACTCGGTGAGTTCTGCGCCCTTGGCGCTTCACTTGAGCATCTGGCTCAGACCAGCGGAAACAGGAGGGCCCAGATCCTCGCCGATACCCTGGATACTGCTATCGAGCGCCTGCTCGACACCGGCAAAAGCCCCGGCCGGAAGGTTGGCCAGCTCGACAACCGCGGCAGCCATTTCTATCTCGCCCTCTACTGGGCACGCGAGCTGGCGGCCCAGGAAGCCGATCAGGACCTGCGCGCCCATTTCGCCCATATCGGCAAGGGCCTCCTGGCGCACGAGGAACAGATCCTCGACGAACTCAGCGCCACGCAAGGCTCCCCCGTCGATCTCGGTGGCTACTACAAGCCCGATCCGGAAAAACGCGGCGCTGCGATGCGGCCAAGCGCGACACTGAACGGTATTGTGGGGTAAGGGGCGGCGGTTCATAGAATTCGCGCCAGCTTTCATCATCTAATTCTGCTGGCGCCTTTCGTCACTATTTGAATGGATGTGGCGATTGTTATTTCGGCCTTTGTCAGGCGTGCGGGAAGTCTGATATGTTCTGATGTGAATCGGAACGAATACAGGCAACTTCGCCATGGCCGAAACAATCAATACGCCGCCTCCCGCGGGACAATTCCCGTATCCGCTCACCGAAGATGCCGAAGAGTCAGCGTATCTGAACTGGCTGAGGAACAATTCCAACTACATGATCGAGCGCGGCTTGCCGGACTATGCGCGCTCCGCTGCGGTCCTGGTTCGGGGCATCTTGCTCAACTTCCTGAATGTGCTGCCTGTTCTGATCGTGGCAACGGTCCTGGTTGCATGGACTTACGGTGACCATCTGCGGGAGTCAGCCGCCGCGCTTGTCTGCGAGAATGCCGACTTCACCCTCCTTTGCAGGCCCCAATCCGATGACTGGAAGTTTGCATTCACGCCTTGGGTGGTGGGGATCGCGTTCTTCCATGTGCTGACGTTTCCGCTTGTAACGCGGCTTTGGCGCATATGGTCTCATCGTAAAGCCCTGAAGAGCGGCGGTAGCAGCACTGTTAAATTCCGCGATAAATATGAACTCTCGTTTGGATATGCATTACTTGCCATAGCGCTGGTTTTTGCTTTTGAATTGCTGCCTGTACTCGGGCATGAATTTCATAAAATGAAGATTGTCGGGCTCTGGGGCTTCACGGTCGAGAAACGGGGGTTGCTCGCTGTGGGTGTGGTTGTCGTTCTGGTTTTTCTCTTGAGTTTCAGCAATGTTTTGTCCGGTGCCCAGGGGATTAGAAGAACATTAATTTTATCACTTATAGGATTTATAGGTCTTTTGGTTCCGTTGATATTTGCCTTATATATATTGGAATTCGTCGTATATGGGCAAAAATATCCAGGATATGGCTTTTTGGCGCTATTTGTTCTGCCGATTCTGCTGTTTTTGCTATCCATTTTGGCGATCGTTATTGGAATTTTTAAAGGAACGCTTGGCTGGCGTGGGGCGTGGCGTCTCACGCGGACCATCGGTTTGATGATCATTGTCCTGATCGGTGTCCTTCTTTTCGTAATGATTTCGGGACTGGAGGATTTCGGTGAGTGGACAAACGGCTTGATCGCCCTCCTCTGGGCGTTTGAGATCTTCCTGTTCTGCTGGCTGACGCTTGACGTCAATCTCACGTCGATCCACGGGCTTTACAGAGACCGGCTGGCGTCGGCGTATCTGGTTGGCCACGACACGGGCGGCGCGGTGGACATCGAGGAGGATGTAAACCTCCAGGACATATGCCGCCACGAGGCCGGGTCCACGGCGCCCTATCACCTCATCAATGTCGCGCTTAACCTCCAGGGCAGCAAGGCGCCTGAAATCCGCGACCGCAGCAGCGATTTCTTCGTCTTCAGCAAGCGCTTTGTTGGCGGCAAACGCACCGGTTACTGCCGCAGCGACACGATGGAGCAGGTCTACCCCCAGTTGGATCTGGCCACAGCTATGGCCGTCTCCGCCGCTGCGGCCTCGCCGAACATGGGATCTGCGACGAACCCGGCCATGGTTGCGCTTCTCACGCTTTTGAATGTCAGGCTCGGCTTCTGGGTGCCTAACCCGGGGCAGGTGGAAGAACTCCGGCGGCAAAAGCCAGCGCCGGAGCAGGAGCTGAAGCAGAAATGGGTGCCGGGCGGCTACGCGTTCCCTCAGGTTTTTGCGGCCGAGCTGGCGGAGGTTGAGGCGCGCTGGGACCAGGTCTATGGCGGACGTTCCCAGCGTAAGCTTGCCAAGACCATCTCTCCGACGATCCGGCATCGCCTGGTCGGCCTGGGTTTGTCGGGTGGCGGAATCCGTTCAGCCACGATCAATCTCGGCATCGTACAAGTCCTTCACAAGCACGGAATATTCGATCACGTCGACTACCTGTCGACGGTGTCCGGGGGAGGCTATCTTGGCAGCAGCATAAGCACGCTTATGCGTCACAAGTTTCGGCCTACCGCGTCGTGGAGCGGAACCGTGCATATTGAAACTGGCGGAAGCGGCGAAAAGATCGTCAAGATCTGCGGCGTCAAGGACGGCGAAAACCATGATGTGACGCACGTGTTCTCCAAAGACGCCTGCCTGGCCGTCTCAAAGGGCAGTAAAGTTGAGGAAGGCGATCCGTTGATCTACTGGAATTGGCAATCCAGGGTCGATGGAACGGTAGAGGCCGTCGACGGTAATACGGTGACGGTGAGGCGGAACTCTGACTCTGTGACGGAGGATGATTCCCACCGTGAAGTGCATGAGCTTGAGGACTCGCCTTTCGGCAAGCTCCGGG
>JBCCEL010000153.1:0-13370 GCA_039030315.1 Pseudomonadota bacterium | reverse complement strand
CTAGCTGTGAATCCTCAAGAGGTTGTTCCCGGTCAGTCCGAGGCGGCTTATGGGTGGTTTCTTGTTTAGGCTGGAATGGGGCCTGTGCCAATTGTATCTGTGCTGCCACCTCGGCAGGTCTTCCTTTCGTTGCTCTGAGGTTGCGAATTCTGTGGCATAGGCCCACTCCCTGATGGCGGTCTGGATGAAGCGTTCGGCCTTGCCGTTGGTTTGCGGTGTGTAGGGCCTGGTGCGGATGTGCTTGATGCCGAGCGCCTTGCAGGCGTCGCGGAAGGCAAACGAGCGGTAGCACGATCCATTGTCGGTCATGACCCTTGTGACGGTGACGCCGAGCGAGGCGTAATAGGCCACCGCCGCCTTCAGATGGGCGACGGCACTGGCTTTCTTCTCATCGGCATGGATGGCCGTGAAGGCGACGCGGGAATGGTCGTCGACCGCCACGTGGACATATTCCCAACCCACGCCCCTGGTGGCCGACTGGCCCTTCCTGTCGCCGGTGACCCGGTGTCCGGGGCGGGAGAACCGGCCGAGCTTCTTGATGTCGATGTGAATGATCTCGCCAGGCGTCTCTCGCTCGTAACGCGGCCGGGGCGCCTCAGGCTCCAGAGCGGACAATAGGGACAGGCCGCGGGCCCGGCAGATACGGCTGACCGTGGCCTGGGAAAGGCAAAGCTCGCGGGCTATGTGGCCTTGCGTGTAGCGCCGCCGGCGCAAGGCCTCCACCTGATCGCGCAGGGCAAGCGACGTTTGATTGGGCATTGAACGGGGCCGGGACGAGCGGTCCTGCAGACCCGCAACGCCTTTGGCCAGGAACCGCCTGACCCATTTGCCGACGGTCTTCACCGAGGTTTGGAACTGCCGCGCAACCTGCGCCTTCGGCCAGCCATGGTCCGTAAATTTACGGACCATGGCCTCTCGACCTTTCGGCGTCAGGAGGGCATTCTTGTGAACGTTCATTCGGTCCTCTCGAGAATCACTAATGCTTCGCAACATCAGTCTTCCTCGGCTGGGCCGAGTGGACAACCTCCTGGATATTCACATCTAGGCGCCGGAGGCTGCACGCAACTGGTCCACGCGGTGCAGGGTGACGTGCCTGTTGTGCTCTATGTCGATGATGCCCTGTTTCCGCAATCTGGTCAGTTGCCGGCTGACCGTTTCGATTGTGAGACCCAGAAAGTCGGCGATATCGGCCCGACTGAGCGGCAGATCGAAGATGAGCGGTTTTTGCCCCCGACCGTCGACATCCGGGTCGCTGTGAAGGGCGATCATCAGAAGAAAGTCGGCGACTTTCTCCGGCGCTGTCTTGCGGCCCAGTGTGACCATCCAGTTCCGCGCTTCGTCGAGTTCCTTCAGGCTCTGCTCCAGAAGCCGATGCTCAAGCTCCGGCGCTTCAGCCATCAGTTGCTCCAGGGTTGTCTTGGGGAAGGAGCAGAGTTCAACTCCGGTCGCCGCATCGGCTCCCGTCTGGCTGTCCCCCCGCAGCGGTCTGCCCAAAAAGTCCGGTGCGAATTGCAGCCCGACAATCTGTTGTCTGCCGTCTGCCAGCAGCTTGGAGAGCTTCACCACACCCCGGATCACGTTCGAATAGACGCTGACCGGCTCGGCCTCGTGGATGAGTGTCGTCCCGGCGTCAAAAGCCTTGCGTGTTGTCTTCTTGTTGAGTGCGATCAGCTGCTTGACTGAAAGCGCACCGCATATGCCGCGGTGTCTCGCTTCGCACGACCGGCAGACTTCCGGAATATCGGAATTGTGTATGTCCTGTCGCATCTGAGCCCAACCGTTCCTTGAAACTTAGATAGGCGCGCTGCGGCCGGTCAGTACGTGGCGAAGTGATGCAGGGCCAAGCCCGGGGCGGCAGCTACCCGGCGCCGAGAAGCCTGATCGCTTCGTCGCGTTCAAACAGATAGAGCAGCGTTCGCAAGGCTTTGCCGCGGGAAGCAACGAGATCAGGGTCGTTTTGCAGGATAAGGCCGGTGTCATCGCGGGCGGCCGCCAGGAGCTCTCCGTGCACGGAAAGATCTGCAATCCGGAACTCCGGCACCCCGGACTGGCGAGTGCCCAGCACCTCGCCCGCGCCCCGCAGACGCAAGTCCTCTTCGGCAATCAGGAAGCCGTCCTCGGTGTCTCGCATGATCTTCAGGCGCGCGCGCGCGGTCTCCCCAAGCGGGCCTTTGTAGAGCAGGAGGCATGCTGACTTGTCCGCCCCGCGTCCCACCCGGCCGCGCAACTGGTGGAGCTGGGACAATCCGAACCGCTCGGCATTCTCGACCACCATGATGGTTGCTTCGGGCACGTTGACGCCGACCTCAATCACAGTTGTCGCGACCAGGATGGAGATGGCGCCGCTCACGAAGCGCTCCATCACCTCGTCCTTTTCGGGCCCCTTCATGCGGCCATGCACAAGACCGACCTGACCGGGGAACAGATCGTTGAGCGCCCCGAAACGCGCCTCGGCGGCAACCCAGTCCATCTCCTCGTTCTCTTCCACGAGCGGGCAGACCCAGAAGGCTCGTGCGCCTGTGGCTGTGGCACGTCTGAGACCGTCCATCACGTCGCCCAGCCGGTCATCCGGCAGCACACGTGTGTCCACCGGCTGGCGGCCGGCCGGCTTCTCCATGAGGCGCGATACATCCATGTCGCCATAAAGGGTGAGCGAAAGAGTACGCGGAATGGGTGTTGCGGTCATCACGAGCACGTCGGCCCGCCCTGCTGCCTTCGACTGGATGGCAAGTCTCTGGTGGACACCGAAGCGGTGCTGCTCGTCGATCACGGCTAGACCGAGATCCCTGAACTCCACGCCAGCCTGGAATAGAGCGTGGGTCCCGATCAGGATGCCGATTTCGCCGGATGCGAGCCGCCCAAGAACCGCTTCCCGTACCTTGCCCTTCTCGCGGGCGGTCAGAATTTCAACCTTTATTCCCGCAGGGGCGCAAAGCTCGCGCAGCGAGTCCAGATGCTGGCGGGCCAGGATCTCGGTCGGAACCATCAGTGCACCCTGGGCGCCGGCCTCAACGGCCGTCACAAGCGCCAGCAGGGCGACCAGCGTCTTGCCCGAGCCCACATCCCCCTGGAGCAGCCGAAGCATGCGGTCCTCAGAGGTCATGTCCGCAATGATCTCCTCGACCGCTGTTCGCTGGGATTGGGTCGGGCTGTAGGGCAACTGCTCCAGGATCCTGTGGCGAAAGGTTCCAGCCGCGCCGAGCGATCGGCCGCGCGCGCGTTTCATCTGGCGGCGCACGAGGGCGAGAGCCAGCTGATTGGCCAACAGCTCATCATAGGCGAGACGCCGCCGTGCAGGCGTCTCAGGGGCAACATCTTCGGCGTTTTGCGGAGCGTGCGCGTCGTCGATCGCGGACTTGAACGCCTGCCACCGGTTGCGCGAGACCCAGGCTTTGTCCTGCCACTCCTCTACGGATGGAACCAGGTTCACCGCGGCATCGGCTGCGCGCCGGTAGGTTTTCGGTGATAGTCCCATGGTCATGGGATAGACCGGCTCGATCATTGGCATTTCGGCAAACTCGGCCGGGCTCAGCATGTGGTCGGGATGCACCATCTGCGCCTGGCCGTTGAACCATTCCACCTTCCCGGAAACAAAGCGCGTCTCTCCCTCGGGCAGCTGTCGCTTTAGGAACTCCTGGTGCGCATGGAAGAAGACCAGGGTGATCGTGCCGCTGTCGTCATAGGTCTCCACCTTATAAGGGACGCGGCGGTTGTGGCGTGGAGAAGGCCGGTGCCGGCCGACGGTCACCTGGATGGTCACGGTGATGCCTTCTTCAGCTTCCGCAATGGTGGGCTGGCGACTCCGGTCGATCACCCCGGAGGGCAGATGCCAGAGCAGATCGATGACCTTTGCCTCCTGGCCGGCAACGTCGGGCAGACCAAAGAGACGCGCCAGTGTCTTGATCAGCTTGGGTCCCACACCCGGCAGGCTGCGTGCGCTCGCAAACAGCGGATTGAGGATTTCGGGCCGCATCAGACCGCCTTATCCCAGTCGGGCTCAAGCGGCACCGTAGCCCACCATTCATCACCATGGAGCGCTCTCCTGAGTGCGGTCATGCTCTCCTGCGGCGCAAGTTCGATATAGCGTTTGGCTTCCAGAAGCGCATTGCCGCGTAAGGTCTGGAGGTATTCTATCGCAGTGCCAACCGAGTAGGGCGTTTCGGTCTCTTCGCGAAAATTCGCCGGCAGATCCGTCCAGACCGCGGCGTCGTATTCACTGATCCTCAACCACGCTTCGAGATGAGGCTCAATCTGGGAAACCGTGCTTTGCCAAGCGCCGGAATGCGACGCAAAGCCGATCCGGTCTAGCGGCGCCCGCTCCCGCTCCGCCAGATCGGCTACCGCGTCGGCCAACACACTTTTTCTGCTGCGCACCAGGCTCGTTGGGCAGCGGGTTCCATGTTCCGAGTCAATGATCAACGCGAGGGCGCGCAATCGTTTAGGGGATATCCGGGAAAACTCCAGAGGCAGCTCAGGTCCCGCGCCTCGCTGCCAGTCTGGATCGACATGTGGTTCGAGCACTTCAAGATCCCAAAGCAGGGAGCCCCAGCCAATGATTGCGATGTTCATGGTTCTGCGCGGATTACCAGTGGACCCGAAAGCCTACAGAGCCTATGACAACGGTCAACCGCAGATCCGATTTCACCACAGCTATGTCCGGTTCCAAACCAGTTTCCGCCCCGCTTGATGTCCGGCGCAAGAAGCTCATCTATCGCGCGTCCCACCGCGGCACCAGGGAGCTTGACCTGATCCTGGGCGGCTATGTCTCAAGGCACATTGCCGACATGGACGAGGCCCAGCTGAATGACCTTGAGCGCATTATCGACATCCCCGATGTCGATCTCGATGCCTGGCTGTCGGGTAAGCGGAAGGTGCCGGACGCGCAGAACTCCAAACTCCTGACCGCGATCCTGACATTTTCTTACACGCCGTCGGATTATGTCTAGGGCCGGACGAGGCAGGGCATGAAGATTGACCAGATAATCCGCGCCGGGGACACGGTCACGATCGGGCGCGCGCCGGAAGGCCTGGATGCGCTTGTGCTGGCCGATCTTGCCCGTGCCGCGCCTGGCCTTCCGGGAGTGCCGGATTCCCGGCCCATGTTCCTGCATGTTCTTCGGGATGATCGGCGGCTCAATGCGCTTGCCGAGGCTTTTCAGTTCTTTGCCCCGGAAATTGAAACCCTGAGCTTCCCGGCATGGGACTGTCTGCCCTATGACCGGGTCAGCCCGCGGGCTGAAATCGTGGCTCAGCGGATCGCTGCGCTGTCGCGCATCCTTACAGCCAGGGAGGATGGGACCAGCGAACCTCTCGTGGTCCTGACCACGGTCAATGCCATGCTGCAGCGCGTACCGCCTGCTGAGATGATTGGCAACTCCGCCTGGAGCACGGTGCCCGGGCAGGTGGTCAACCTGGATCAGCTTCAGGAGTTCTTGAGCCAGAACGGATTCACCCGCAGCGGCACTGTAGTCGACCCCGGCGACTATGCGATGCGCGGCGGAATTGTAGATATTTTCGCGCCCGGCACCGAAGAGCCGGTGCGGCTGGATTTCTTCGGCGACACCCTGGAATCCATCCGGACCTTCGATCCGCAGTCCCAGCGGACGAGCGGACAGCTGACCCGGTTCCAGCTTCTGCCTGCAGGGGAGGTTCTGCTGACCCCTGACGCGATCGGCAGGTTCCGAACCGGCTACGCCGCCGCGTTTGGCGGCGTGACCTCCAGTGACCCCCTATACGAATCCATCAGTGCCGGTCGCCGGTTCGATGGCATGGAGCACTGGTTGAGCCTCTTCCATTCCCGCCTCGAGACGGTGTTCGACTACGCCGACTGGGTCGCGGTTTCCTTCGACGCCGCCAGCGATGAGGCGATCCGGTCACGCCGCGAGCAGACAGAGGAGTTTCACGAAGCGCGTCTTGAGGCACTTGAACACGACACGTTCGGCGCAGCGCCCTACAAGCCATTGCCGGTCGACAGCCTCTACATTGGCGCGGAGGAGTGGCAGACTGCCATCGACCGTGCGCGCTGCCGCTATCAGTTCACGCCATTCGAACCCCCGTCCACCGAAGCCTCCCCCGTCATCTCGGTGGAGGGCAAGATTGGCCGCACCTTCGCTCCGGAGAGGGCGGAGGAAGGACGGAACGTTTTCGAGGCGGTGCGTGAACACATCGATACCCTCAAGCAGGCGCGCAAGCGCGTCGTTATTGCCTGCTGGACCCGCGGTTCCCAGGAAAGGCTGACCGCGATCCTGGAAGAAAACGGTGTGCGCCCGATCAACGCCGCGGAGCGGTGGCCGGATGTGACTGGGGCAAAGGCTGGGGCTGTTCATTCCGTCGTCCTAGGGCTTGAAGCAGGGTTCGAGAGCGCCGACCTTGCCGTACTGTCCGAGCAGGACATCCTCGGCGACCGCTTGATTCGGCGTACGAGGAAGCAGCGCAAAGCTGCTGATTTCATAGCCGAACTATCCAGTCTCGCGCCCGGTGATCTGGTCGTTCATGTCGATCATGGCATCGGTCGGTTCGAAGGATTGCGGGCGATCGAGGTGCAGGGTGCGCCGCATGACTGCCTATTCCTCACGTATCATGGTGGTGACCGGCTTTTCCTGCCGGTGGAGAATATTGAGCTTCTTTCAAGGTACGGCTCTGATGAAGCCGGAGCGCAGCTTGACCGTCTCGGTGGCGGCAGCTGGCAGGCCCGCAAGGCCAGGCTGAAAAAGCGGATCCGCGACATCGCCGAGAAGCTGATCAGGACTGCCGCAGCCCGGGAATTGAGGTCCGGTGACGTGCTGGAACTGCCGGAGGGCTACCAGGAGTTCTGCGCCCGGTTCGGTTTCCAGGAGACGGAAGACCAGTTCAGCGCCATCGAGACCATAGAAGAAGATCTGGCGTCTGGCCGGCCGATGGACCGGCTGGTGTGCGGCGATGTCGGGTTCGGCAAGACGGAGGTGGCCCTTCGCGCGGCCTACATCGCGGCAATGGAAGGAAAGCAGGTCGCCATCGTCGTGCCGACGACACTGCTTGCACGCCAGCACTTTGCGACTTTCAAGGAGCGTTTCCGCGGCTATCCCGTCACCATCGAGCAGGCCTCGCGCATGGTGAGCCGCAAAGAGATCAATGAAACCAGGAAGGGCCTGCAGGAGGGACAGGTCGATATTGTCATCGGCACGCACGCCCTTCTGTCTGAAGGGCTGAAGTTCCGGGACCTCGGGCTTTTGGTCATCGATGAAGAGCAACACTTCGGTGTCAAGCACAAGGAACGCCTGAAGGACCTCCGCGCCAATGTGCACGTGCTGACTCTCACGGCCACGCCGATTCCGCGTACGCTTCAGCTGGCGCTCTCCGGCGTGCGCGAGCTCTCGCTGATTGCAACGCCGCCGCTGGACCGGCTGGCGGTGAGGACATTCATTTCCCCCTTCGATCCGGTGATCATCCGTGAGACGCTTCTGAGGGAGCATTTCCGAGGTGGACAAAGCTTCTTTGTTGTCCCCAGGATCAGCGACATAGCCGAAATCGAGGAGTTTCTGCGCGAACGCGTTTCTGAGGTGAAGGTCGGCGTGGCGCACGGCCGGATGGCTCCCGGACAGCTCGAAGACGTGATGAGCGCTTTTTACGACCGGAAGTTCGACGTGCTGCTGTCCACCACAATTGTGGAATCCGGCCTGGACATCCCGACAGCGAACACTCTCGTGGTGCACCGCGCCGATATGTTCGGCCTGGCGCAGCTCTATCAGTTGCGCGGGCGGGTCGGACGTTCCAAGCAACGCGCCTATGCGCTCATGACCGTCCCGCCGGGCAAGGCGTTGACGCCGGCGGCTGAAAAGCGCCTGCAAGTGCTTCAATCACTGGATTCTCTTGGCGCCGGGTTCTCGCTGGCCAGCCACGACCTGGACATCAGGGGTGCGGGCAACCTTATCGGGGAGGAGCAGTCCGGCCACATCAAAGAAGTCGGGTTCGAGCTCTATCAGGAGATGCTTGAGGAGGCGGTCGCGACTCTTCGCGAAAGTGGCGGGGATGCAGACACCGAGGAGAAATGGGCGCCGAACATCAACATCGGAACGTCGGTTCTGCTGCCCGAGCACTACATCGGCGATCTTCAGGTGAGAATGGGCCTCTATCGGCGGCTTTCAGACCTTGACGAGCAGCAGCAGGTGGAGGCCTTCGGAGCAGAGCTGCGCGACCGCTTCGGACCGCTTCCCGAAGAAGTCGAGCACCTCCTTCAGATCGTTGCCATCAAGCTGCTTTGCCGGACCGCCAATGTGGCGAGCATCGATGCAGGACCCAAGGGCGCGGTTATCGGCTTCCGCAATGACACGTTCGCCAATCCCGCAGGATTGGTGCAGTACATCAACGAAGGGCTGGGATACGTGAAACTGCGCCCTGATCACCGCCTCGTGGTCCGGAGGAACTGGGAAACTCCCAGTGACCGGCTCAGCGGTTGCCGCGCCATCATGAAGTATCTCGTAAATATGCTGAAGGCGGCTTGAGGCTCACAGCACGCTGCGTGACATGGTCCGCATGCGGTTGGCGATAGCGTTGAGGTCTACCGGCTGATCCGGCCGGCGCTCATGATGGGCCAGGTGTTCAAGCAGCGGTGCCCGCGGAATGTACTGGGCGGGCATATCGGAGAACTTCAAGCGCATGGGTGTGGTGATGCCTTCGCCGAAGGCGATGGCTTCGCGGTTGCCGATGGAGGAGAGGAAGCTGATGGTTCCTGCAGAGGAATCTGCAATGGCCGAGCGGATGATCTCCTGGTCGCGGTCATTGGCCAGCCGCATGGCGAACACCGTGGAGCACTGCGACAGGATGGTGGCGTCGAGTTCGCCAGGACGCTGAGTGACCACGCCGAGATAGGCCCCGAACTTGCGGCCTTCCTTGGCAATGCGGCCGATCGCCTGGCGGGTCGGCGCGAAGGCCTTGGAGATGTCACCGGGAACATAGCGGTGTGCTTCTTCGCAAAGCACCAGAACCTCACAGGCGCCATCGCCCCACAGCGCCAGGTCGAAGGCGAGTCTGCACAGGACTGAAACCACGGAATTGGTGACCTCCGACGGCATGCCGGCCAGCTGCAGCACGGTGACGGGTTGGTTCCCGTGGGGGAAGCGGAAGACCTGTCCGATCACATCGGCAAGGTTGTCGTCAATGGTGCGCGCTGCGAACATGAAGCGGTAGCGCGGGTCGATGATAAGCGCCTCAAGACGGTTTTTCAGCGATCTCAGCTTGAGGCGGTCATAGCGGCTTTCGAGAAGTCCGATCTCATCGTCTATCAGCGAGAGAAGGTCTGACATCTTGTAGGGAACCGGCGTATCCGACGTGATCCCGTTGCCCGCATCTGTGGCTCTGCGCACGGTTCCCGACGCCTGTGCGCGCCGGATTGCGTAGTTCGTCTTTGCTATGGCAATCAGATCGCGAAGCGCGCCGGCCTCTTCTTCATCACGCGGCCGGCCGCGGAACACCACCTCGGTGAGTTCCTCGTGCTGGAACAGCCAGAACGGCAGATCAAGCGAATTGTTGTCGATTGTCATCGCGCAGTCGGCGAAGGCATTTGTGAATTCGTTGTGCGGGTCGAACATCAGCACCCGCAGTTCCGGCTTCACCTCCAGAATCTGGCGCAGCAGCAGTGCGACCGACGTTGATTTGCCCACGCCGGTGGTGCCGACGACGGCAAAGTGCCGGCTCAGCATGTCCTCAACACACACCACCGCGGCGATGTTGTGGTCCTGCGCAAGCCGCCCGACGACCACGGTCTCCTTGTGTGGCGGGTGGTGGACCGCGGCAAGGTCTTCCTTGCGGATCTTGTGAGCCACAGAACCGAGAGGCGGGTAGGTGGTAATGCCACGGTCGAATATGGAGCGGCCATGCACGTCGTTGGTGACTTCACCGACCAGTTCCACCTGGATGCGCATGGCGTTGGGATGACCTTTGGCCCAGTCGCCTTCAACCAGGCTCATCTTGAAAACCATGCCGACAATGCGCTTTTGATGCACATCTATCGAGATCAGCTTCCCAATCGACCAGAAGTCATCAGGAGATGTGTCGAGATCAAGCGCGCCGGCGTGAATGACCGCGAACGCGCCGTCGCAGGATATGACATGGCCTATCAGTCTTTCAGGTGTCTGTTGATAGTCCCGCCGCTCCGGAACGATTTCACCGACGACCTGCTGTGCAGCCACGTGATGCGTCATTGCGATATTCCCCGCCAACACTCGAAGACGCAAATATTAGCTCTCGTCGGTTAATCAGTGGTTCCCTTCCTGCCAAAAGTTTGATTTTAAAGCTTATCAATCCACCAGGGGTCTACGCGCCGGGCGGCGAACCGAGCGGGAGCAAGGCATGACGGCGAAAACCGCATTCCGTTTTTACGACAATCGTCAGAAATATCTGCTCTTTGTGAACACCTGCAGCGAGAAATGGGAGACCTCGGAACGGATCGGCCGGGAGTTCGACGACGTGCGGCCAAAACCGCCGGCCTTGAGGGTATTTGATGCGGGCATGGGAGACGGTACGGTTCTGGTGCGTGTCCTGCGCACGATGCACCGGCGCTATCCCAATGTTCCATTCTACGTAGTGGGCAAGGAGATCAGCCTGGAGGATGTGAGGCTCTGTCTGGAGAAGCTTCCTGACCGCCTCTACGAGCATCCGATGACAGTGTTCGTCGCCACTAACCTCTACTACTTCCAGGCGCCCTGGCTGTCACTGATGGGCAAGGGCGACGACATGGCGATCAACTGGGTCGTCCTTGAACTGGAGGGCGAGCACTCCCACGAGTTCGAGGAGCAAATCACCTCCATGCAGCGGCAGATTGCCAATTACTGGAAGGCCAGGGCGAGCCCCAAAACCGGCAATCCCCTCTACGAAACGCCGACCATTCTCGTCATTTACAGGAAAGATCAGAAGTTTGTGCTTGACGATGTCATTCCGCACCGCGGCGACGTTAGAGCGGAGTTCGACATGATCATGGCTTCTCAACCGTACCGCGCCCGGACCGAAGCCAGGGTCAAGGTGAAAAACGTGATTGCGCCATTGGCGAAAGCTCTTGGTAAGGAGGGCCGCCTCGTAGGCGTACATTCTCACGGCAATGATCCCGGTCTGGAAGTCGTGCGCGAGGTGTGGCCGGAGGAAAATCCCTTCAGGACAAACCGGGCGATGCTTTGGGCGGAGATTGAAAAAGATTATCCCGAAGTGGCCGCTTGCTGCGAGATGGTCGATGCCCCGCACAATGAGGCGATCTTCAAGTACGGCATGCATACCCTGCCTACCGAAATCTCCCATTCCCCGTCAGGGATAGGGACATCGACATTGCTCGCGGCCTGGAACGCGGCCGTTTACGTGGCCCAGATCGACGATGAGCGGCTGGAGCAGGCCATCGCTGACGGATCCTATCTTGAAGCCACACGGCGCAAGCTTGCCGAACACGGTGGCCTGTGGTTTCAGAACGAGCTGTACACGATCGTGCGCCACACCTGACGACGAACAAGGATCCTTCCATGAGCGCAAGAAATTTCACACCATTGGTAGCGCGGTTGCCGTCGACTGTTCCCTTTGTTGGACCCGAAGCGCAGGAGCGCGCGCGGGGCAGTGGCTTCAAGGCGCGCATTGGTGCCAATGAAAGCGTCTTCGGACCGTCTCCCAAGGCAGTTGAGGCGATGAAGCAGGCTGCGGCTGAAACCTGGATGTATGCCGATCCGGAAAACCATGACCTCAAGCGGGCGCTAGCCGAGTACCATGGCGTGCGTCCGGAAAACGTTGTTGTCGGCGAGGGGATTGATGGCTTGTTGGGCTACACGGCCCGTATGTTCGTCGAATCCGGTGTGAAGGTCGTCACCTCGCTTGGTGCTTACCCCACGTTCAACTTCCATGTGGACGGATTTGGCGGTGAACTCGTGAAGGTTCCTTACCGGGATGACCGAGAAGATCCGCAGGCCCTTATCGAAACCGCCAGGTCCAGCGGTGCGCGCCTGATCTACATCTCAAATCCGGACAATCCCATGGGAACCTGGTGGGATGCGGACACCATTCAGCAGATGATACAGAGTGTCCCGGAGGGGGCGGTTCTCCTCCTGGATGAGGCCTATTGCGAATTCGCACCGGACGGCGCCATACCGCCGATCGATACGGCCAACCCCAATGTGCTGCGCTACCGTACTTTTTCCAAGGCGCGCGGCATGGCGGGCGCTCGCATCGGCTATGCCATCGGAGAGGCGGAGCTGATCCGGGGTTTCGACAAGATCCGGAACCATTTCGGTGTGAACCGGGTCGCGCAGGCCGGCGCTCTCGCCGCTCTCGGCGATGAGGATCATCTCAGGGATGTAGTCGCCAAGGTTGTACGGGCGCGCGCACGGATCGGGGAGATTGCAGCAGCGAACGGGCTTGAAGCCCTTCCCTCCGCTGCGAACTTCGTCGCGATCGATTGCGGGCGTGACGGTGACTATGCCCGCAGCGTTCTCTCAAGTCTGGTGGAGCGGGATGTCTTCGTACGGATGCCCGGTGTCTCCCCGCAGGACCGTTGCATCAGGGTCAGTGCCGGAACCGAGGCGGATCTGGGTATTTTGGCGGAAACGCTACCAATCGCCCTTGCTCACGCCTGAGCCGGGTTTGCAATCAATTCGCGAGATATTTGAATAAGTATCGCAAAGGCTGTGTTAACACTTGTTCTCTAGTCTTTCCTGACAGCTTTGGCCAATGGTCAGGGGTTCGCCGGAGGGATCACGTTGAGCATTGTAGTGCAGTTCAAGGACTTGCCCGTTGCGCGGGCTGATCTGACAGTCAGTTTCGGCAGATCCCGGGTCAAGGCCCGGGAGATTGTTTCTGCCTGGGCGGAGTACGAGTTCCGGAGCCGAATGGGGCACGACCAGGCCCACGAACCCGCGCTGCTCAAGTTTGAGGCGCCGAGGTTCGCAAACCCGAATTTTGCTAAGCAATCTGCCCTTGAGGGTTTCAAGCACGGAGCCTTTTGCCTTGAGGTGGAGGGCACCCGGGCCAGTGACCTCGACGAGGAGTTTATCCTCGGCCCACACTCGTCAATCACGTTCCTGATCTCAGAACCCGTGCTCGCCGGTTGAGTTTTTTGCACGGACCGCACTGCCGCGCCCGTTGATGGCGGAGAGCGGAGGGTGTAGTGGGGCTCCCAACGAACAACGGGAGGATGTCCCATGTCTGAAGTGCGCAAGGTCGATTTTGGCAAGAATACTCAGGACCACCAGGATGAGAGGCGGGATCTTGCCTGCGCCTTCCGATGGACGGCGCGGCTGGATTTGCATGAAGGCGTGGCGAACCATTTCTCGCTGGCGTGAAGCAGGGGCAACGAGCGATGGGGTTGCTGCACGGCTTCTACGGCGTGGGCGCCTCGACCGGTCCCCTCGTCGCCACCGCCTTCG
>JBCCEL010000152.1:0-13398 GCA_039030315.1 Pseudomonadota bacterium | reverse complement strand
TACAAGCCATCCATGATGTGCCCATGGGACTTCTTGCGAAAGTCGCCCTCCAGTTTGACGGTGAACGTTTCGGCTTTCTGCCTGACAACTGGCTAACCTACTGGGTTCCGGACGAGATGCCGGCCGAAGCCTGCTATTTTCTCACCGGGCCCTTCGGCTTTGATGTGACCATCGGCTTCGTCGGTGGTTCCTTCGGCT
The DNA here is from genome assembly GCA_039030315.1 of Pseudomonadota bacterium. Taxonomy (GTDB): domain Bacteria; phylum Pseudomonadota; class Alphaproteobacteria; order Rhizobiales; family CAJQND01; genus JAAEUE01. The sequence goes on along the minus strand of JBCCEL010000152.1, from coordinate 13,200 downwards.
GGGATCTCACAAACGAAGGCGAGGCCGCCGCGATTGACTTCGCGCTCAGCCAGTTTGCCAAGATGGCCGGCAGCAACGCCCGGAAGCACTTTGTGTCAGGACGCGTCACCGACTGGGGACAGAACCCGCTAACCCTGGGCGCCTATTCCGCGGTGCGGCCCGGACGCTTCGCAGCCCGTGCCGAGCTTGCCAGGCCAGTCGGCAACCGGCTGTTCTTTGCCGGCGAGGCCATGAGCGATGCTCATGCCGGACTGTGCGGCGGCGCCTACAGCAGTGGCAAGCGTGCTGCAGAGCATGTTGTCGCTGCGCTCACCTGAGATCGCCCTATCGAGTGAGAGCCACAATAAAATTAAAAATTTACACAAATTTATATTACCCTCCCCTGTTAACCTAAACAATTTACTCTCCCTCTTTACTTTCTTCCAATACGAAAATACTAATATCTTGCCGCCGTAATCGTATCTCTGCGATGACAGGGACCTGGGAATTCCGCGTACCGATTATCTCGGACTGACCTCCTGGAGTCTCGATCATGAATGGCGGACCGATTTTGCGGGTTAGTGCTGATCTGCGGCGAGTCAGCGAGCTGGACGCCGGTCACAGGCGGCTGTGGGCCGAATTGCAGACCGGTTCGGGACTTCTGAAAGACGCTTTCTTTTCCTATGACTTTGCAGCCGCAGTGGCGAACCTAAAGGAAGATGTTCGCGTTGCCGTCTTGAGCAAAGGCACTGAAGTCGTCGGTTACCTGCCCTTTGAGCAAAACGGTGGCGTTGGCACTGCCGTGGGCTCGCTCGTCTCGGAGGCCCATGGCGCCATTGTCCGTCCGGACGCGATCTGGGACGCAGAGCACGTCATCCGCCAAGCCGGTCTCTCGGAATGGAACTTTGTCTGTGCGCCCGCTGACCAGACCCCTCTTCGCAAGTGGCGGTTCTGTGAGGACGATTTCCCCTATGTCTGCCTGAAGGACGGTATTGAGGGTCTAAGGGCCGACATGGGGCAGCGCGGTTCTCGCACGCTGAGCCAGACCTACCGCAAGATGCGCAAGCTTGAGAGGGAAAGAGGCAGCCTCCGGTTCGAATTTCAGGCGAGGGACCGTGATGCTGTTCTGGAGTGCCTGATGGCCTGGAAGTCTGCTCATCTGTTGCGGATTGGCGTGGCAGATCCCTTTGCATTCCCGTGGATACGCAAGCTCGCCCGGAACCTTGGTGCCCATGCCTCTCCCAGTCTCACCGGCGTCTTGTCCGCGCTCTATCTGGGGGACGAACTTCTGGCGGCTCACCTCGGCCTGAAAGGTTTTGACACCCTGAACTGCTGGTATCCGGCCTACAATCCGGATCCGGCATTTTCTGGCTACTCCCCCGGTCAGATCCTGCTGGTCAAGATGCTCGAAGCCGCGAACGGGAACGGTATCGTTCGATACCACTTTGGCAGGGGACCGGAGCCCTACAAGGCCAGGCTCCGAAACGGTGGATACGCCATTATGGAAGGGAGCGTAAACACGAAGCCACTGCCGAGACTCGTCCGCAAAACTTCATTCCAGGTTCGTGAGTTTGCTGACAATTCGCCAATACTGGCACTGCCCTTGCGTTGCATCCGCAGGGGCAAACAGATTTACGCGCTGCGCCAAATCGAGACCTAGCGCGGACTGTGCGTTGTCCGGATGAACCTTAGTTGAGTGAGAAGATGCTGCACCCCAAATCGAACGAGCACCGGACCTGGCTGCAAGACCTCGACAGTCAGTTCAATCACGTTCGCCGAAGAGGCATTCTCGGACAGGTCGGCTGGTTCGCCAGGAAAGGTCCGGTTGGAGCAGCAAAGAGCGGCTATCGGTTCGTGCGCTCAGCTGTCGCGACCTACGTGGACCACCGATTTGACGCAAAGTACGGCACGGATACCAGCGGGTTCACGCCACCGTCCGAGCTTACGATGGATGCGGCGGCCAGGAACAACGCATTTGAGTATATGCCGACAACCGTCCCCTGCTTTGATTTTCTCATGGGCAAGGTGTCAGGCGACCTTTCGCGCTTTACCTTCATTGATTTTGGCTCCGGTAAGGGCCGCACACTGATCCTGGCACGGGAGCGGGGCTTCCAGCAGGCCGTCGGAATAGAGTTCTGTAGCGAGCTGGTGAGAGTCGCCGTGGACAACAAAGCCCGGCTTGAGGGTCAGGGTTTCGATACCTCTGCAATGAGCACCATCCACACCAACGCTCTCGACTACGCTCTGCCCGATGGCCCATGCGTTCTGTATTTCTATGCACCGTTCAAGTCGCCCGTAATAGACGGCGTTATCGACAACGTGCACGCCACTCTGCAGGCCGCAAACCGGGAGATCTATATCGTCTACCTGGACTACGTCCACGAGGGATATCCCATTCCGCTCGAGTTGTTATCCAGGCCGCCCTTCACGGAGGTTGCGTCCGGCCGTGTACCCGCACACTTCGCAAGTTCGCAGCCGCTGATCTACTGCGTCATGCGGGCCGGTGCGCCCGATGAAGCCACTTCGGATCCGGATTTCCGCGAAGCAAGGAAACCGTAGGGAACGCTTCTGATGACCGACCAGAGTTTGCCAAACACCGAGCTCCACGGACTTCTCGACAAGTTCCGCTACAGGGTTCGCACAGAAGGGCTGCTCGGCAGTCTGGCCTGGCTGGTTCACAACATCCAGTGGCGTGTTCGCGAGCGCTGGCTCGGCATTGATACGCGAGATGGAGAATTTGCAATCGTCACGGACGATGACGGCGAACACCATTGCTATGAAGCCATCAACACCAAGTGCTTTGAAGATGCGATGTCGGAGCTTGAGCTCGACGGCGATAACGACGTCTTTTTCGACTACGGCAGCGGTAAGGGACGGGCGCTGATTCTGGCGACGCGCTATCCGTTCAAGCACATATACGGCATAGAGCGCGCTGACGAGCTCTGCGACATCGCTGAGCGCAACGTCGGCGCCCTGAGAAAACCCTCCGCGCGCCGTATTACCGTTATCCGGGGCTGCGCGATGGCGACACCGCTGCCCGATGACGTCACCGTGCTGCTCATGGCGAATCCGTTCTCCGGCACCGTTCTTCAGACCGCGCTTCACCAGGTTCAAAAGTCGCTCGTCCGGGCACCCCGCGAGCTTCGCCTGATCTACATCCACCCCAAGGGCATGCACAACATGCTGGCTGAGTGCGATTGGCTCGAGGAGGTCAAACGTATCCGCCCGGGGTACCTTCTGGCCGACGTTTGCATTCTCTACAGCGCTGCTTCTGTTGGATCTGCCAATCGCAAGGAAGAGGCCGGTCTCCATGACTGCGGTTGACCAGGCAAATATCGTGGCTCCCTCTCTCGTTGAGGGCCGGCCCGGCCTGGACAAGCTGCTGAGATGTGGCGTCACAGTACTGGATCAGGCGATTGTGAGCGGCACGCGCTTTGCGACATCTGTGCTTGTCGCAAGGTACGCCGGTGCCCAAGAGCTTGGAACCTACACGCTTGCCCTCAGCATCTTCATGATCCTTGCAAGCATCGAACACGCGCTGGTCTCAGGACCCTACGCGGTGTTTTCCCACCGCCACGAAAAGGAGCAAAAACGCCGATTGGCGGGAAGCGTGGTTCTGCATCTGACCGGCCTGATGCTCCTGATTGCCTTCATTTGCGGCCTCGTGGCTGCCGGAACTGGCGCAGCTGCTCTGTTTCTCGGATCAGAATTTGCGGGCTTGAGCGAGTTCTCCTGGTTGTGTCTGCTGCTTGGCATATGCCTTCCCTTGCTGCTTGCGCGGAGCTTTGCGAGAAGCTTTACGCTGGCGCATTTCGACCATGCCGGCGTCACTTATCTGGATGTTGTCGCCGACGGCCTGATCCTCGGTGGATTGCTTTTGCTCATTGGCGGCGGATTACTGACGGGCGAAACGGCCCTGATCGCGATCGGTGCCGGGGGCGCGGCGGCATCAGTTGTGTGGTTCTTTCGCTACCGCCGCGAGCTTGTATTCGAGATGAGTGCGGTGAAGACCGATCTCCACCGCCACCTTCGGTTTGGCAAATGGGTCGTGGCTGCGGAGATCCTTGGCACGGCTCAGGGCTATCTCGTTCTCTGGCTCCTGGCCGGGACACGCAGTGTTACGGAAACCGGAATATATGCGGCGTGCCTGGCTATCGCCAATCTGCTCAACCCGGTCCTGATCGGGCTTGCAAGTTACTTCACCCCCCACCTGGCCAGGACGTTTGCGGCACATGGCACCGGGCTTCTGCGCCGGCGATCCTACCTGGCCACCGGGGCCATGTGCGCAGTCGTCTTTGCCTTCCTGCTGTTCATCTCGCTTTTTGGCGAGGAGACCATGCGGTTCGTGATGGCCGACGATATCTATTCCGGCCAGCAGAGCACCCTGATCCTGCTGACGCTGGGCCTGCTCTTCGGCAGCGTGGGTTTCGGCGCCGAAACCTCCCTCTGGATCAGGGAGCAGAACAGGCTGAGCTTCATCGCCTCTGCCATTGCCTTCACCGTGACGCTTACAACGGGTGTCTATCTGGTCACGGAGTTCGGTGTTGCCGGCGCTGCAGCTGCAACGCTGCTGGGCAGAGCCGTTTTCGCGGTGGTAAGCATCGGCTTCGACGTCCACCATACGAAACGCGCATCTGCCGGACGCGCACGTTCCTCCGAACTGCCAGGTGTTGCGGCAGACCGGTCGTCACTCCCGACCTCCGGTTCATCCCTTCCGCCGGAGGAACAGCGGTGACCACGGTTTTCGTGCTCGAGTACCATCATCAGCTGCTGGAGATCTGGCGGAGCCGCGCTGTCAGTGGCATCCGGCTGGATCACGTGGATTTTCATTGCGACATGCGGGGTCTGTTTGTCGATCGCGGCAGGTCCGAGGTCGCCTGGGTCGGCCGCGAACCGAGGGGGCTGGATGAAGGAAACTTCATCTCACATGCCATAATGGAAGGTTGGGTTGGCGACATTGCCTGGGTTTATGGAACTCCGGGCGGCCGGACTCATGATGTGAGCGGCGTTGTCCTTGAGAGCGATCTTGGCCGGCACCTGCCCTGGAAACAGCCCCGCCCCGCATCGAGACGGGAAGGCGTTGCCTATAGCGAAACAAGGCTTGAGAACTGGGCAGGGCCACGGCAACGCGGCTGGCTCGACATCGACTGGGATACATTTGCGAGCCTGGACATTCCGATTGCGTCAATCGAGGCAAGAGTGGAGAGCTTCCTGACACTCCTTCGGGCAGGTGGCGGGGCCCGGCCCGACGCCATCTCTGTCTGCTATTCACCCGGCTACAGCCATCCAACCCGGCCGGCATTTGAAGTGTTTGTAAGAGAACTGGCGAATCTCTACAGGGCGGAGACGTCCCGACCGGACTGGAAGGACGAAGCCGGTCGCCAGCCCTCGGGTCTCAAGCTTCTCATCCCCGGATCTGTCCGGACGGTCCTCCGCGAGAGCTCAGATCACATGAACCGGTCGCTCCGTCGCCGGGGCATTTTTCTCTGACCGGACCAGCCGAACCCAGAACCTCCGCCAAACGCCAGAACGCCGCTACATCATGTCACTCCGCGTCGAATGCCACCCCGTCCTGAACCTTGAGGACACGCTGATTGAAAGATGGCGGCGCCTGGAGGATCGTGCGCTGGAGCCCAACGCATTCCTGTCCCCCAGTTTTGTCCTGCCGGCGGTGCGGAACTTGTGCCCGGGAAAACGGCCGTTCGCCATCCTGGTTTTCCTGGCCAGCGGCGGTGGGAACCATCTGGTGGGCGCCGGAGTGTTTGACCGATTACGCGCAAGCCGCATTTTTCCCCTGCCCCATGTCGCGGCCTTCGTCGCACCTCAGGAAACCTTCATGACAGGCCTCTTGCTCGACCGGGACCATGCGGATCCGGCTGCGGAGTCAATTCTCGCGGCGTTGGCCGGCCTGCCCGGCACACATGGCATTGTGTTCGAACAAAGATGCCTGAATTCGGCACAAGGTGAACTTCTGGCAGCGGTGTCCAGGCGACTTGGATTTCCCTGGACGGGAAAAGACTATTCAAGACCGATTCTGGACAGGAACGAGATGCCGCCGGACTATCCGAGAGGCTTTCTGTCCAGGAACAGCCTGAAGAAAAGACGGCGCGGTCTGCGGGAGCTTCAGCAAAAGGGCGAACTGGTTTTCAAGTTCCATGACAGTACAGCTCTGGACAACCAGGATGAAATTCTAAACGAATTCATGCGGTTGGAGCACATGGGCTGGAAGGCGGACGCCGGTACGTCGCTACTTTCGACGCCGTCGCGGACCAGATTCTTCCAGGAAATGTGCAAAGCGTTCTCCCAATCCGGCCAGCTCCTCTGGAGCCAGACCTCGGTCGGCGGCACGGTCATTTCCTCCACCTGCAACCTGGTGTCCGGGCGCTGCGGATTTGCCTACAAACTGGGCTGGGACACCGATTATGCGGACGCAAGACCCGGCATGCTGCAGGAGGTGGAACTCGCGAAAACCTTCCAGCGCGGGCTGAGCGAACTTGAGGCTTTTGACAGCTGTGTCGATGAGGGGTCTTTCCTCACCGGACTCTGGTCCGGCCGGCGCACTGTCTCCAGCGGTGTTTTTGCAGTTTCCCGCAGCGGAGAACTGCTTGCCCGGACCCTTGCCCGGGTTCGACGACTTAAGCAGCAAGGTAAGGCGTCAACAAAGGGTGGCTTCAAGCAATAACGGAAGGCAAATGACTGCGGCCGGCTCAGCAGACAGAGCGTGCTTTGCAAATGGGCCAAAAACGGGCACACGCAGACGGAAATCTTCGCTCCCGGGCGGGCGCGAACCGCGACTGACGTCTGCCTGAATTTTGAATGAGATTCTCAGATGACAGAGATTTCTTGGAGTGAAAATCCGCGTATTTCTGCGGTTCCGGCTGGCTGGGGACCCAGGATTCGAACCTGGACTTACGGAGTCAGAGTCCGCTGTCCTACCATTAGACGAGTCCCCATGAGCCGCCGAGGCAACGGCTTATAGTTCATGGCGGGCTGCCGTTCAAGATATTGGACTGGCAATCGAAAGAAACAACTGGCAAAAGTTGATTTGTGAGTTTTCTCACTACTCCCATACTGGCGCTCAGCTAGATTGAAAGGTTCAGGTCCGGGGCGGGCCGTGGAGAGGGTGCGAACAACATGACTGCCAGTCAGGCTCGGGAGTTCAACATCCGTCCAATGACCATGGACGACGTGCCGGCGATCACCCGCTGGTTCGAGCATTTGCCCGATCTTTGCCTTTTCGATCGGACCTCCCCGATCCCTCTCAACGAGGCCAGCTACACAACGGCCTGGGAGCCGATCATCAACGGCAATGAGCCGCGGCGTTTCTACTGGTTCTCCAGCATCGACAGCGACGACAACCTGGCCGGTATCGCCGGCCTGTCGGATATCAACTACATCCACGGAGATGCAGTCGCCGCCCTCTTCACGTCGCAGCAGGGCCGCCGGAAGGGCATGGGCCTGAAGATGATGGTCCACATCATCGACCTCGGGTTCAACCAGCTGCGACTCGAGCGCATGACGACATTTTGCAGAGCTGATAATCTCGCCTCCGGCGAGTTGATGACACGCCTTGGCTTTGTCACGGAGGGCGTGCTGCGCCGGGCATGGTTCTCGGGCGGAACCCACCATGACATTACGGCCGTGGGAATTCTGAAGGAAGAGTGGAAAGAAGCGCGAAAGACTCTTGAACCGGAACTTGAAACCGGCGTCACGGTGAATTTCGGCCGCGTGCCCTGATCTATACCCTTTTGGTTATTTTTCGTCCCGCACTCAAAAGGATTGCGCTGTCCCTGCATTTATAAGAAGGTGTTGGCAGGGAGAGGTTGACGTGCCTCCGGCCGGCGTGCGGTGGGTGTGTCGTAATACCTGACATTGACGGGGTACTGGCGCATGGCGGATAAAGCCCGGCTGTTGCGGGCGATGGTGTTTGCGGACATCGTCGGCTACAGCGCGCTGATTGCGGAAGATGAAGACGCCGCCCTGGACCTCGTCGGCGACTACATCAAGCTTTTCGAACAGTACTGCAACTCGAACGGCGGCGAAATCGTCCAGGTTCGCGGTGATGGCGTGTTTGCCCTTTTTCCCAGCGCCGTGAACGCAGTTACAGGGGCCGTTGAGGCGCAAGAGGCAATTTCGGAAAAAAACACAAACGCAGACCGGCCCATCGTGTTCCGGGTGGGCGTCAACCTGGGTGACGTCCTGCAGACCGACACCGGCATCCACGGCGATGCAGTGAATGTCGCCAAGCGCCTGGAAAGCCTTGCAGATCCGGGCGCCGTTTCCGTCAGCGGCGCGGTCTACGCACAGGTGAAGAACAGGCTTTCCTACGGATATTCCTATCTTGGGCTGAAGGAACTGAAAAACGTACCCGAGCCGGTGGACGTCTATTTCGTCCACAAGGATGCAGCCGGCGCAGCGATGATGAATGCAAGTCCGCGCATTGGGCCCTCTTCGGCTACCCTGAAGCGGCCGGACATGCCGTCGGTCGTGATCTTGCCCTTCAAGAACCTGAGCGGAGATCCGGCTGACAGCTGGTTTTCCGAAGGCATAACCGACGACATTACGACCAACCTCTCCAAGTTCCGCAACCTGTTCGTCATCGCGCGCAACTCGGCGTTTCAGTTCAAGGGCCCAGGCATCGTCGCAGGACAGGTCGGCGCCCAGTTGGGCGTCCGCTACGTCAGTCAGGGCAGCATTCGCAAGGCCGGCACGAAAGTCAGGGTGTCGGTCGAACTGGTCGACGCTGAGACCGATCAGATCCTCTGGGCTGAACGCTACGACCGGGACATGGAGTATATATTCGAGCTGCAGGACGAAATCGTGAATACGGTCGTCGCGGCAACCGCTGTCCATATCGAAGCCTCTGAACGTCGCCGGAGCGCAACGGCTGCGCCCGGAAGTGTCCATGTCTACAGTCTCGTTCTCCGCGGTCAGCAATACGGCCACCGCTACCGGCGATACGACAATTTCCACGCGCGCGAACTCTACGAAGAGGCGATCAATGTGGATGGTTCATACGCGCGGGCCCAATCGGGATATTCGCGCACCCTGAACATCGATTGGCGTTACGACTGGACCGGCGAAACCGAACGCGCACTCGACGAAGCGCTAAAATTCGCGCAGAACGCGGTCGAACTTGATCCGACCGATGCGCGCGGATTCGGCGAACTGGGCTTTGCCCACCTCTACCGCAAGGAGCATGATTCCAGCCTGACTGCGTACGAGCGCGGTCTGAAGCTCAATCCCAATGATGCGGACCTCATGTCCGACATGGCCGACGCCATGGCCCATTCCGGCAACTCGACGGACGCGATTGCCTTGCTGGAACGGGCCATGGAACTTAATCCGTTCTATCCCGACCAGTACCTCTGGCATCTCGGCGGCTGCTACTTCAATCTGAAAGAATATAAACTCGCGATTGAAGCGGTGAAAAAGATGAACAATCCTGCCGAAGGGCGCCGTCTCCTGGCCGCCTGCTTCGGTCAGCTAGGGCAGTTGGAGGAGGCGCAATTCCACGCCGAGAAGGTGCTGGAGGCCCACCCCGGCTTCAGCCTCGACCACTGGGCAGCTGTCCTTCCTGAACGGCTTCAAGAAGAACTCGATCACTACATTGAAGGGCTGCGGAAAGCAGGGCTCAAATAGCCGTTGCCGGCGCAGCTGGCTGGCAAAGATCAATCGCCTTGAAGTTTTGCGCCGCTGACCTTGGCTCCGCTCACTTTGGCACCGCTGACCTTCGCACCGCTCACTTTTGCTCCGCTCACCTTCGCGCCGCTGACCTTGGCGCCGCTCACTTTGGCTCCGCTGACTTTTGCACCAGCCATGCCAATTCCGATATCGCCTTCCGGCGCCAGCAGGAGTTCGTCAAGCGGTCCGCTTGAGACGTCGAGACGGACCAGGAAGTCTGAATCCGCATACGCCCAGGTCTTCACATCGTCGGCGATCGTGAAATCCTGCGCGACCATACCGACCGGTATACCTGCGTCATCCTTGACCCCCTTGCCCTCGCCATGGACCAGGAATACGGTCGGCAGATCAAGCTCGTAGAATTTGCCGCCGTAGACAAACGCGTAGATACGCGCAAAGCACGGCTCAAGTGGTTTGGCGGTGGTTCCGGCAGCTGTGGTCAACTGTTTTGCCACAAATGCGTTGGCATTCTGCCATGTCGGGAAAGTGTCCGGGTCGTACACCTTGTCTTTAACCAGCGCGATGTCGTCAATCTTGTAGCCAAACAGGATGACGTTCGACGAGCCTAAGAGTGATTCGCCCATGGAGGACCTCCCTTTCTTTACTTAATCAAGTCACTTAAACGTAACTTCAAACTGGATCAACCAAAAATTGCACTGAATGCAGAGCTTTCGGCAAAACTACTAAGCACATCATCAAGTACTACGAATAATCCGGCCGAATGATCCTGTCGGAAAACAGATGACTGGTCTCGTCGGGCTTCTTGAGGCGCGGGCCCGGCCTCACCTGTCCGATCTCGCGGGCGACGAAGTTGTTCCGGATAATGCTCTCAAACCGGCCTCCCGTCTCGACCTCGTCAATCGCGATCAGCTGAGCACCGAACGTTTCGTAGGAGATGTTCGAAGTCTCCAGCAGTTCCATCGCCTTCGCCAAATAAGTTCCGAGCGTATCGCGTGCTTCCAGAAGAGCGTGTTTGAAACCCTTGGGATCGCTTCGGTAGGCCTCATCGAATATCCCTTGCATGACATCCGAATAGCTGGCGTCCAGTTCGAGCTTGTCCGACAAATCTTCCACTTCCGGTGATATCAGGCCGCGTTCGACAAGTTCCTCGTGAAAAATATCCACCAGTACGTCGAAAAGGGCCCCGGTCAGCGGCTGCGACAGCGCGTGCTCGCTCGTCCAACCGTGCGCGAAATCCGACAGCATGCTGACATTAGCGGCGAGCCTGATCTGCTTGTTCGACGTCAACTCGGCGAAACGGCTGAGTTTGTTCATCGTGTATAGGTTGCCGCTGGTGTTATCGAGCATGGAATTGGTCAGCGAGTGGAAGTGCAACGAGGCCAGCAGCGCGATAACGTCGGCAAGGGATTCGTGAAAACCGAAGTACTCTGGATTCTCGGCATTCAGGTCAGGAAGTCCGATTTCGGAATAGATAATCGCATGTCCCACTTCGTGGGCAATGACATCGAAGTTCAGGTAGAAGGGACTGTACTTGCCTTCCGACATCGTACCGCCTGTTTCCAGGAATCCCCATCCAAGAAAGGCATTGTCCACATTGGGCATGATGGAGATTTCGAGGCGATCATAGTCTTCCTTGAAATGCCAATCGATCGGCCTGCCGAAGTACCTCTCCCAGACGTCGAGCGTGAATCTGGTCGCGCCGAATACATGCGCCATGAAGAACTGCGTGGTGCCCGGCTCCAGATGATCAAAATGACCGTCCTGGCCGGGCTGAGCCGGATCATGGCTTTCGTCCTGCCACGGCGGCAGAAACATGAACGACTCGCCGTTATCGTCCTCGTGAAGACCATAGTGGACCGGCTTGAAAACCGGGAACACCGTGTACATCCGGTGATCCGATGGTCCTGCTCGAAGAGAGCCTGCGGGCGAAGAAACGTAGACCGTTTCAGGTTCCAGATACTCTCCGTCTAGGGGCGACTGGGGATAAAGGCGGAAGCGGGTGCCCGGAGCATCTTCGTCTTCCCAAAGCCCGCCTGAGGCCTGTACATCGAACGTGGCATACATTCTGAAAAAACCCGCCCCTGCGCGCAAAACGTGTCTACTGCAGACTGGCAGTTTCAGCGTGCGATCTCAAGCACTTTCCTCCTTAGCCTTCAAATACAGATACTCCCGCGCGATGATCTCAAAAAGATCATCTCTGGTTCCGACTCCGGTTTGAGCGCAAAAGGCCTCAAGATCATCCGGAACGGAAGAATTCTTCTTGTGGAGAAAGAACCAGGAGAGCAAATCCCGCCGCATCAGTCCGGTTTTGCTCGACAGATCATCCTCCAAACCTTTCTCGACAAGACAGGCCTGCTTTTGCGTTGCACGCTTGGCAAGCTCAGAAACCCGGCCTTCTATGCGCAGGACATCAAGAGCGTGCGAACAAAGCTCCGCACTGAACTCTGCGGCGACCTCGGCGACAAAGTATTCTTCCGCCAGGAGCTCTAATAGCTGCGTCTTGGTCATCGCGTTTTCAGTGAGCCAAGCGTCAAACTGCTCTCCGTGGAGCAGACCGCGTGCGAGGCGAAAGTCTTTCAGCCCAGAGCGCTGTTCGGATGGCGAAATCTCCAGGTCGCGCTCGTGGGCGGCAGCCAGCGCCAGCCTTCGCAGCAAAGCCTTTCGCGGCAGTTCATTGGTATCGGTCGTCACGAACGCTTCCTCGAACAACAAGCGCTCTGAGGCATCCGACGCGGCCACAGCCCAGGAACGGGTTGCCCGCTCCCAGATCGCAGTCCGCTCAAAGAGAAAGTCCTGGTCGAGTGCCGGGATGCCATGACTCAAATGAGAACTCATTGTGCGGAGCATGGCCAACGCATCGTTCCGCTTCTGATCAATCCGGTGCTCCGTCAGCCAGCACCGCACGTCTTCCTGCTGGCCTTCCAGGATCCGCTCCCAGGACCGGTCCACATAGTTCATTTCCTTTGCTCGAGCTTCCAGATCAGCTCGCACGCCTGGCGAAATGACGCCCGCCGCCTGAGCAGCCTTGAGACTGACCCGAACGTTGACCATTGGCTCCGAGAGCGGCGCAAAGCCCAGCTCCGCCGGCGCGTGAACGACAGCTACCTCGTCATCATCTTCAAGTATTCCAGACATGTAGTCGTCATATATCTCACCAACTCCGGTCATACCGAACGCATCCAGTTCAGACGCTCTAAGGGCCCCCATACTTGAGGCTCCATAGACCGGTATTCCCTCGGACAGGGACCAGAGTATTTCCTTGTGCCAGACGGAAGCCTGACCGCTGAAATAACCATCAATGATGCCGATCGCCGGCGGACAAGCTTGCGCTGCCCGATAGACATCGCCCTGCGCTGCCGGAGGCCGGAACTCAGCATCAAGAACGGCCTGGGCTTCGTTCAGGCCGAGCGTCGGGCCGATGAAGACGATGGGTCGCATTCACAGGCCTCCGGACAGAGCGAGGGCGCGGGGGCCCGGCATGAAGTTGTCATCGTCATGAGGCGCTTCCAGCCCTGGAATTACGATGCGAACGACGGAAACCGGCAGGTCGTTCTTGCTCAGATCTACAGAGAACAC
>JBCCEL010000151.1:0-13547 GCA_039030315.1 Pseudomonadota bacterium | reverse complement strand
GGCCGAGAAGTTCAGCGTGCCCGTCGATTTTTCACGGACTCGGACGAGCATGATCACCTTGTCAGACGCGCTGCCCGGCTGCTCGGCGATATCCACGCTCTCAAAATAGTCGAGTGCGGTAATCCGGCGCCGTGCCCGGTCGACCAGCACCCGGTTATAGGCGTCGCCTTCGACCAGGCGAATCTCCCGCCGGATGGCCTTGTCCTGCGTCCTGACATTCCCAACGATATCGATCCGCTCGATATAGACGCGCGGTCCCTCAACCAGCTTGTAGACGAGGTTGATGACGAGCGACTCCTGGATCCGGTCGACCTCAGGGCGCACCTGCGCGAAGGCGAACCCGAGTTTACCGGCCTCAAGGGTCAGTTTCTCGATCGTGGCATCAACCTTCGACGCGTTGTAGGTCTCCCCGGTCTGAGTCTTTACCTCGCTCATGAGCAGTTCCGGGTCGAGCCCCGTGCCGCCCGGATCAATCGAGATCTCACCGAAGTTGTATTGCTCGCCCTCTTCCACGGTGAACGTCAGGAAGAAGTCCTGGCCATTAGGCGCCAGTTCCGCTGTGGCCGACAACACGCGGAAATCGGCATAACCGTTCTTGAGATAGTGACGGCGCAGCAGTTCCTTGTCGTAGTTCAGACGATCCGGATCATAGGTGTCCGCATTCGACCAGAACTTCCACCAGGAATTCTGCTCGGTAACGATCACCGAACGGAGCTGTCCATCGCTGTATACCCGGTTGCCAATGAAGGTAATGCTCTGGACGGACGTCCGGTCGCCTTCTGTGATCTCGAAAACAAGATCGATTCGATTCTGTGCAAGCCGGATGATCTTCGGCTCGACCCTTGCGTTGAACTGTCCGGAACGCCTGTAGAGAGTGATGATCCGGTCCACATCTGCCTGCACCCGGGCGCGCGTGAACACCATGCGCGGCTTCAGGTCGATCTCCTTAAGCAACGCATCATTCTTGAGGACACTGTTCCCCTCGAAGGCGATTCTGTTGATGATCGGATTCTCTTCAACGGCCACGACGAGGCTGCTGCCTCGCCGGAAGATCCGAACGTTGGAAAACAAACCCGTCTGAAAAAGGCTCTGCAGGGACTCATCAATCAGGTCCGCGCTGAACGGATCCCCGATCCTGATCTGCATGTAGGAGCGGACCGTCTCCGCTTCGATTCGCTGGTTACCCTCGACGACAATCTGGGCAACGATAGCGGACTGGGCCTGGGCCTGGGGCACTGCTGTCCAATGCGACAGGCCGCCGCCGATCAGCAGCAAAAAGGCCAATAGTCCAACAAAACCAACTCGATACCGCATTGAAAGCTATTTGCCCTCTAGGCGCCCACCCGCACCATGTACTCTCTACAGGCGTTAAGGTTTAGCCGTGTTCTGTCCCGTTTGCAAACCCTACCTGCGTGCAAATTGCGGGCAAACTTTGGCAGCCTAGAAGATACTTAAATGCCTGAGATCGTTGAACGTTGCGAACAGCATCAACATCATCACAAGCGCCAGTCCCACCCGCAGCCCGTAATCCTGTGCCCGTGCACTGAGAGGCTTCCCGCGCACAGCTTCAATGGCGTAGTACATAAGGTGTCCACCATCAAGCATCGGCACCGGAAAAAGGTTAATGAGACCTATACTCACCGATAAAACGGCCGCCAGATTGATCAGTGCGGTAAAGCTGATGGAGGCCACCTGCCCGGTAACCTGGGCGATTCGGATGGGACCACCGATCTGATCGGCCTTTTCGCGCCCGCCGATCACATTTCCGAGATAGGCGAATGTGCGATCGATAATGAACCATGTCTGCTCGACGCCGTAGCCAAGAGCCTTGACCGGTCCATACTTTTCAACGACTCGATCATTCTGTGCGTTGCGTGTGATTCCCAGGATCCCGGCCCTGATCTTATTCCCGAGCCCATCGTCGATTTCCTGTACGCGCGGGGTAGCTTTGAGGTTTACCAGTCCCCCATTGCGCTCCACGACGAAGTCGAGCTCCACCCCGCCGTTAATGGAAACGATGCGCTGCAGGTCGGAAAACGATTCGATGTCCTTGCCGTCGACTTTCTTGATGAGATCTCCAACCTTGAATTCTGCGACGGCAGCAGCGCTGTCCGGCCGGATATCGTCAATGATCGGTGCAGTCACGACGCGGCCGACGAGCATAACGGTCAGGGCAAAGATCACGATCGACAGCAGAAAGTTGGCTGCGGGTCCTCCCGCTACGATTGCTGCGCGCTGCGCCACACTCTTGTTGTGGAATGCACCGTCGGCTTCGTTTTCGTTCATGTTCGAGAGGGCCTCACGGTCCGGCGAACTCGCGGCCGACATATCACCGGCAAATTTGACGTAACCACCGAGCGGAATCCAGCCGATCTGCCAGCGGGTGCCCTTCCTGTCCACAAAGCTTGCCAGTCTCCGGCCAAAGCCGACCGCAAACACGTCAACCTTCACGCCACACCAGCGGGCGACGAGGAAATGCCCCATCTCGTGAACAAAAACGATCACCGTCAAGACCAGTAGGAAAGGGATCAGGTACGACAAGAATCCCTGAATGCCGCCTGCAGAGAGTGAGAGAAATTCCATAACCGCCGCTTCTTATGTTCGCACGGGTTGCAAGCCCCGTGCTGTGAGTTCAATGCCCAGTGCCCAAGGATTCTGGTGACTGGCGTTTAAGTCCCTTAAGAATGCAATCTCCGGGCCAGATCCGTGGCCGTCCTGCGGCCGTACTCATCGGCCGCCGAAACGTCGAGCAAAGACGACATCGGCGCCACCATGCCGGCTGATTCGGCTTCATCTAGCACACTGAAGCTCAGTTCCGTAATGCCGAGGAACGGGATTTTTCCGGCGAGAAACTCAGCCACGGCCACTTCGTTGGCTGCATTCATGATCGCTGCCGCGCTCCCACCTCGTTCAAGGCACGCCAGGCACAGACCAACGGAGGGAAACTTGTCACGATCCACCGGCTCGAAGGTCAGCTGGCCGATCGCGGCCAGATCTAGCCGCTCGACTGGCGCCGGCATCCGATCAGGCCAGGCCAGCGCATAGGCAATCGGGGTCTTCATGTCAGGAACCCCCATCTGCGCCAGTACCGAACCGTCCTTGTAGGCGACCATGGAATGTACGATCGACTGCGGATGGATTACCGCGTCCAACTGGTCACAGCCCACCGGGAAGAGGTGAAACGCCTCAATCAGCTCCAGCCCCTTGTTCATAAGAGTGGCGGAGTCGATGGTGATTTTCGGACCCATATCCCAGTTTGGATGATTGAGGGCCTGCTCAGGCGTTACAGCCATCATCTCCTTGCGCGTGATGGTTCGAAAAGGGCCACCTGACGCGGTCAGAATGATCTTCTCGACCTGATCGACCTGGGCATCTTCGAACACCTGGAAGACAGCACTATGCTCAGAGTCGACAGGGAGCAAGCGCGATCCGGATGCCTCGAGAGCCGCTTTGAACACGTCCCCGGCGCAAACCAGACACTCCTTGTTGGCCAAGGCGATCGTTGCGCCCTCTTCAGCAGAGGCGAGTGTCGGTTCAAGTCCCGCCGCCCCGACAATTGCAGCCAGGGTAAGATCTGCGGGTTCCCGGGCGGCCTCAAGGACTGCCGTTTCTCCGGCGGCAACCGAAACAGTCGTGCCGGAAAGCAGGCTCTTGAGTTCCCCGTAGAGGGAGGCGTCTGCCGTCACTGCGGTCCGCGCATTAACGGCAACGGCTTGTTCGGCCAGCAGCGCGACATTCCGGTTTCCTACGAGCGCAACCACATCAAACCTTTCCGGTTGATGGCGGATGACCTCGATTGCAGAACAACCGATGGAGCCTGTTGATCCCAGGATCGACAGCCGCCTTACATCCCGCTCCGGTTCCACTTCCGACACAATCTCCAGCGCGCTCAAGTCGAGCCTCCCCTAGTCCGGTCTTACCAGAACAAGAACCTGCCGGCCTGCTGGAAGTTCCCTCCCCGCAGCAAGGCAAGTCCGACGCAGAATACCGCCGCAAACATCAGGCCGTCGATTCTGTCGAGAATACCACCATGTCCCGGAATCAGACTGCTTGAATCTTTTGCGTTAAAATGACGTTTAGCCGCGCTCTCGAAAATATCTCCAATCTGGGAGACAACTGCGATAATTGCCGCCAGAACGACGGGGATCCAGATAACCGGCAGACTGGCCAGCACCCCGACCGCGCCAGAGGCGATTGCGGCTCCAACTGCTCCTCCCCCAAGACCGGCCCAGGTCTTCTTCGGCGAAAATCGGCTGAGCTTTGGTCCGCCTATGAGTCGGCCAGCAAAATAGGCAAACGTGTCTGTCATCCAGACCACCGTCAGCAGCCAGAGCAATGCAAGAAAACCGAAACCGGGCTCGAGACGCAAATAGAAGAGCGCGAGCAGCGGAACCGTCACATAAGCCACACCGACCAGCCGCCAGAAATCCACCGAACCCGATCTGGATGCCAGCAGAACGGAAACAAGCCAGCAGCAGCCGGCAATGAAGAGCGAAACAACGGGATACCCGAGGAAAGCGGCAATCAGCGCGGCAGCGACCGCCGCCCCGTGAAGTGCCATTTGCGAGTTTTCTCTACCGCGGCCATAGACCAGCGTGCACCATTCCCAGGCCACACCGCACCCTGTCACCAAGAGGAGAAGTAGATAAGGCAGGCCGCCCCACCAAACACACAGCAGAACAATCGGCGCCAGCACCAAGGCCGCCAGCGAGCGTACGCCGAGGTCTCGCCATCGGCTGCTGCTTTCGGCCTGAGCCATACGGCAGATCAGGAAGCGGACGCGGCGGAAAGCCCGCCGAACCGCCGGTCCCGTGCCTGGAACATTCCGATCGCCTTGCAAAGGAGCTCGTGGTTGAAGTCGGGCCAGTGCTCGTCGATAAAGACCAGTTCCGCGTAAGCTGATTGCCAGAGGAGGAAGTTCGACAACCTCTTTTCCCCCGAAGTCCGGACAATCATTTCCGGATCCGGAATTCCGGCCGTGTCGATCATTCCATCAAGCACGTCTTCGGTGATGTCCTCCGGGTGCAACTCACCCGTCCTCACTTTGCCGGAAAGGGACCGCACCGCGCGGACAATCTCATCCCGGCTGCCATAGTTGAATGCCACAACGAGCGTCATGCGCTCGTTCCCGGCCGTCAGGACCTCGGACTCTTCAATAAGTGCGCTGAGGTCATGGTCCAGGTTTTCCCGGTTCCCTACAACCTTGACCCGCACGCCGGCGGCATGCAGTTCGGCGACGTCCTGATGGATGAAGCGCCGCAGAAGGTTGAACAGAAACCGGACCTCCTCCGGAGGCCGGGACCAGTTCTCAGAGGAGAAGCTGAAGAGCGTGAGATAGGGTATTCCGAGTTCCAGACAGGCCTTTACGGTGCGCCTGACCGCTTCAACGCCCTGACGATGTCCGGACGTTCTCGGCAAGGAACGCATTTTCGCCCAACGCCCGTTCCCATCCATGATGATAGCGACGTGCCTGGGCAGATTGTCAACAAGTTGAGCGTCTGCACCGGCCTCTTGGTGCAGCGGTTCTGGTCTTGCATTCATAGTGTGCCGCATACAGGGAAATACAGGCGTAATACCCCCGCCTAGACCTGCATGATCTCCTCCTCTTTCGCAGCCAACGCCTCGTCAATCATCGATACCATTTCGTCGGTTAGTTTCTGGACTTCGCCTGCATGGTCGCGATGTTCATCTTCGCTGATATGGCTATCCTTCTCCAGTTTCTTGAGCTGCTCCATCCCATCCCGGCGCACGTTCCGGACGGCTACGCGTGCATGCTCTGCATACTGCCCGGCAACCTTGGAGAGTTCGACACGCCGTTCCTGGGTCAGCTCAGGAATTGGAATCCGGAGCAACTGTCCCTCAATCATGGGATTCAGACCAAGGCTTGACTCACGGATTGCCTTTTCGACAGCCGAGACCAGGCTCTTGTCCCAGACCTGAACCGACAGCATCCGGGGCTCGGGTACCGATACCGTTCCGACCTGGTTCATCGGCATCTGGGCACCATAGGCGTCCACCATCAGGGGTTCCAGCAGGCTCGTGGATGCACGGCCGGTCCGCAAGCCGCCAAACTCTTCCATCAGAACCTCGACGGAACGGTTCATCCGGTAGGACAGGTCCTTCATGTCCAGCTGTTCGCCACTCATCACACACCTCCCATTGCATCCGCACGCTCAAGAGTCGCAGGCAAACTCATATCGCTTTACCCGCCCCGGACCACGGAAAACACTCCTTCGCCGGCGACGGTTTTGACAAATCCGCCTTCCTCGCGGATCGAGAACACAATTATGGGAATGTTGTTGTCACGTGCAAGCGCAATGGCAGCGGCATCCATTATTTTGAGATTCCTGGATAGCACGTCTGTGAACGACAGTTCGTCAAATCGGATCGCGTCCGCGTCGGTCTTCGGATCGGCCGAATATACCCCATCGACGCTGGTTCCTTTCATGAGAGCATCGCATCCCATCTCGGCGGCCCGCAGCGCGGCAGCAGTGTCTGTTGTAAAGAAGGGGTTTCCCGTTCCAGCCGCGAAGACGACAGGGCGCCCGGCCTCCAGGTGAGCCAGCGCACCTGGCCGGTTGAAGGGTTCGCACACTGTCGGCATCGGTATCGCGGACATGGCCCGGGCGTCGAGGCCTGCTTGCTCCAGGCCGTTCTTCAAGGCCAGCGCGTTCATGACCGTTGCCAGCATGCCCATGTAATCGGCTTCGCCCCGGTCCATGCCCTTTGCGGCGCCGGCCACGCCGCGAAAGATATTGCCGCCTCCGACCACGAGGCAAACCTCCGCTCCCATCTCGCTTGCTGAAGCAACCTCGCCGGCGATCCGCGCGACAACCGACATGTCGATGCCATAGCCTTGCTCTCCCATCAGTGCCTCGCCCGACACCTTGAGGAGCACCCGCTTGTAGGTAAGATTGCTCATGATCCAGCCCTTAACGAACGAAAGCCCCGGCACAGCCTTGCACCGGGGCCTCTACTCATATCCCTGCTGAACGATTCGTGCGTTCAGCCCATGGCAGAATTACGGGTTAAACGTTTGCAGCCGCAGCGACTTCCGCCGCAAAATCGGCCTCTTCCCGCTCAATGCCTTCGCCAAGAGCGTAGCGAACGAAACCCTTGAGCGCGATCGGTGCACCCACATCGGATTCGGCATTTTTCAGCGCCTGTTCTACCGTGTTTTCGCCATCGATCACGAAGGTCTGGGACAGCAGCACCACTTCTTCGTAGAACTTGCGCATCCGGCCCTCAATCATCTTCTCGATCACGGCCTCCGGCTTACCGGAATCCCGGGCCTGCTCTGCAAGAATGTTGCGTTCCCTTTCGACAACCTCAGGATCGAGTTCATCCTTGTTGGCGGCCAGCGGGCTGGTGGCTGCAACATGCATTGCCACCTGTTTTCCGAGCGCACCAAGCTTCGCGGCGTCACCGGTCGACTCGAGCGCGACAAGAACACCGATCTTGCCGAGGCCGTCAGCGACCTGATTATGGACATATGTCGCTACAGCCCCTGCTTCGACCGACAGGCTCGCCGTGCGCCGCACGCTCATGTTCTCGCCGATGGTTCCGACCAGGTCCGTCACATAGTCTGCAACGTTCTTGCCTGCACCGGGGTATTCCATTGCCTTCAGAGCATTCACATCGCCGTCGGCCTCAAGGGCAAGCGTTGCCACCTGAACGACAAGCGACTGGAACTGTTCGTTGCGCGCAACGAAGTCGGTTTCAGAGTTGATCTCCACGACGGCACCTGTCGTGCCGGTGGTGGCAACGCCGATCAGTCCTTCGGCGGCGGTGCGGCCTGCCTTCTTCTCAGCCTTAGCAATACCCTTGGTGCGCAGCCAGTCCATGGCGGCTTCCATGTCGCCGTCGTTTTCCTTCAGCGCTTGCTTGCAGTCCATCATTCCTGCGCCGGACTTGTCGCGCAGCTCCTTCACCATCTTGGCGGTGATCTCAGCCATATCTTCCTCGTTCGATAAAAGGGAGTGCCCCCGAAAGAGAGATTCAGGCGCACGAATTGTGTCAGGTTTCGGGGATCAGCCTTCGGCGAGTTTCGCTGCCTGTTCCAGCCATCCATCGCGTTCGATTCGGCCCTTGAAGTTCAGCGTCGCATCGACGGCGGCGATTTCATCAGGATTGAACGCGGCGATCTGCCTGAAGTGATAGATCCCCATTCCATGCAGCTTCTCCTGCAGGCCTTCGCCAATGCCTGAGATCTGCGTTAGATCGTCGGCCTCGCCTTCGGGCGCGTCCAGTCCTTTGAAGGTGAGATCCTCACCATTGGCTTCTTCACCAGACTCGACTGCATCTGCATCACCGGACGTCTCGCTCTCCAGCGCAGGTTCAGCCATTGGTTCTGTGGCCTCACCGATATCGACGCCCCGGCTGATCTGCGACTCAGAAATGCCCTCGATCGCGGCGCGGGCCATAAGATCGCAGTAGAGCGCAACCGCCCTGCCCGCATCATCATTGCCGGGGATCGGATAGTCGATACCTTCAGGGTCGCAGTTGGAATCGAGAACGGCCACGACCGGGATGCCGAGCTTGCGCGCTTCCTGGATCGCAATGGCTTCCTTGTTGGTGTCGATGACGAACATCAGATCCGGCAGACCGGACATATCCTGAATGCCGCCCAGAGCCTGCTCAAGCTTGTCCCGCTCGCGCGTCAGCCCCAGCAGCTCCTTCTTGGTGAAAGGCTGGTTGTCTTGGGAGAGCGTTTCCTGAAGTTTCTTCAAACGCTTTATCGAGTTCGAAATGGTCTGCCAATTGGTCAGCGTGCCGCCCAGCCAGCGGTGGTTCATGTAGTACTGGGCAGAACGGCGCGCCGCATCGGCGATCGGATCAGACGCAGCCCGCTTGGTGCCGACGAACAGAAGGCGTCCGCCGCCTGCAACCGCATCGCGGACTGCAACCAGTGCCTGATGCAGCAGCGGCACGGTCTGCGCCAGGTCGAGAATGTGCACGCCATTGCGCGAACCAAAGATGAACTGCTCCATCTTCGGATTCCAGCGGTGGGTTTGGTGACCAAAGTGCACGCCCGCTTCCAACAGCTGGCGCATAGAAAACTCAGGCAGTGACATGCCTTTTCTCCTTTACCGGTTAGACCTCTGCGGGGGCGTGTGATCCTGTCAGGACACCGGTTGGATGAACGCTGCTATATGCTGCGCACCCGGGAACCACCCGCATGTGTGATGCGCGCGCGATATATGCCATCTGCACTTCTTGCGCAAGTACCGGAGCATTTTTCTTGTCCGCACAGATAATGAGGGCTGACTCTGAAGAACCGGTGCCCTATTCGTGGCGGCAGGTTCACCGGTTGCTCGGCCCCGGCCGACACCACGAGGGAAAAGCATCCCATGCACCAGTTTCTCAGACTGCCGGCCTGGGGCGCCATGGCTGCCCTTGTTGCCTTCGCGGCGCCTGTCTTCGCAGACGAAGCGGACAAAGTCATCGCGACGGTCAACGGCGCGGAGATCTATCAGCGCGATTTCGATCTGGCCAAGCGGATGCTGGCGGGCGAGTTGCAGCGGATGCCAGAGAACCGACACCGGCAGGCCATACTGCGGGTGCTGACCGACTCGCTTCTCATGTCCCAGCTCGCCGACGCCTCAGGCACGGTCGAAACGGAGGAATACAAGGAACGGTTGAAGTTCACGGTCCGCAGAGTGAAGAGGGACATCTATGTCCAGCAGAATGTCACGGACCAGGTAACCCGGGCCGACGTCGAGGAACGCTATAACGAGCTGCTCAAGGCGAGACCTCCGCAAGTTCAGGTTCAAGCCCGGCACATACTGATGAAGACCCGGGAAGAGGCGGTCGCGATTATAAAGGAACTTGACGGCGGCGCGGACTTCGCCGACCTGGCAAAACAAAAATCGATGGGTTCTAGCGCCCCGCGCGGCGGAGACCTCGGCTTGGTCGGCCGTGGTCAGATGCAGCCGCCGTTTGAAGAGGCCATGTTCGCCCTGAAAAAGGGCAAGCACAGTTCAGAGCCGGTGCAGACCAGCTTTGGCTGGCATGTGATCAAAAAGGAAGATGAGCGGGAGCAGGCACCGCCGCCTCTCAGCCAGGTCTTCGATCAACTCAAGAACCTGCTGGCGCAGGAGCGGCTGATAAAGTTTGTGGAAGACGCGCGAGCGAAGGCCAAAATCGAACTGAAGGAGTAACGCCGTGCGGCTCGGGCGCCCGACGCCTCCTTGATCAGAGTTCCAAGAGTTCGGCAGCTCCTGCTCCCGCGAGCAGCCGCAGCCCGGTCGCTTCGAGGACATAAGTGCCGCCCAGAACGACCCCCAGGTTTTCGTCGGGCAATTCGAGGCAAGCGTGCAGGACAAAGGCCATGCCGGGCGATAGTGTCTCGTCAAAGCCGCGCGCGATCTGCAATGCTTCAAGCCAGATTGGCGGATAGGCAACCCCGATACCGTAGCCGAACCTCATCATTGCCGCGCCTTCGAGCCCCGTTGCTCGCAAGGGAGCGAGCGAAGCCTCTTCTATCTCAGCGACCACAATTCCGGGTCTGATGGCTTCAATGCCGGCACGAAGCGATTGAAGTCCGGCCGAATAAAGTGCCTTGCATTCGGAGTTGGCGTGTCCGCAACTGACAGTTTGAATGCCGACCGCGTGATAGCGGTGCTGCACGCCCGCGAACTCCGCGTGGACCAGATCGCCCTCCGCGATGTCTTTCAGACGAGGAGTTGCGTGTCCCCCGGCAGACCTGGCACCTGAGGAAAGTTCCGTCGGTATGGCCGGATATTCACTGCCACTCCCACGCATTGCGGTTTCAATCCGGCCAGCCAATTCAATCTCTGTGATGCCTGGCTCGACATGATGCGCAAACGCGGCCAATCCCGCCCCGGCATGACCGGCCGCTTCCTCCAGGAGGCGCAGCTCCGCCGGCGACTTTATGAGGCGCAGCAGTCCAACAGACCTCGTGGCATCGACCAATTGTGCCGGCTGGACTGCTTCGGCGATTGATTGCCCAAGGGCGAACGGAACAGCATAGGACTGGAGTTCGCACAACAACGTTCCCTGGCAGATACCCTTCTCGACCAGCACATCTCTCAGCAACGAGGGATAGTCATCAATGACAAGGCTATATGTTCTGAGATCCCCGATCCAACTCGTCTCGCGAGCAAGCGGCAGATCAACGTCCCGCAGAATGAGCGTCGGCTCGTCGTCCCGGTCCGTCACGATCATCGCCTGCGGGCTGTTGACGCTGACCCAGCTGTCATATCCACCGAAATAGTACAGATGTTCCGGCGCCATCAGGACGGCCCCGGAATGTCCGCCCTGGCGCAGGAATGCGCGGAGCCGTCCGAGCCGCTCCGCATGCTCCTCACGCTCAAAGACCGCATAAGTAGGCTCAGGCATTCCGAGCGTCCCAGCTCAGGCAAGCTCATCGCGAAGGTCTTCGTAAGTGGCATCCAAGGCCCGCTTTGCCCGGCTCACCAGATCATCGATTTCATCCCTGGTGATCACGAGCGGCGGAGACAGAACCATTGTATCCCGGCACGCCCGCATGATCAGGTCATTCGCCATGCTGTGATCGCGGCAGATGCCTCCTGCCCGTCCGAGATCCTCAAAGCGCGTCCTGCCCTTTTTGCTTTTCACAATCTCGATAGCGCCGAGCAGACCAATGGTACGCACTTCCCCGACAATCGGGTGATCCGAGAGGGTCGCCAGTTGGGCTGCAAAATGGGGCGCGAGGTTGCGGACATTCCCCACGAGGTCTTCATCTTCGAAGATCCGGATGTTCTCGAGCGCAACCGCGCAGGCCATGGGATGCCCCGAATAGGTGAAGCCATGGGCAAACTCATCCCCACTGGCGTCGATGACGTCGATGATGTGGTCCGCAACCGCGACTGCGCCTATCGGCGCGTAGCCCGAAGACAAACCCTTTGCCATCGGGATTATGTCTGGCTCGATTCCCAGAGTTTCGGAACCCCACCAGTTGCCGGTCCGACCGAAGCCGCAGATGACTTCGTCGGCAATGAGAAGGATACCGTACTTGCGGCATATTTTCTGAATCTCGGGCCAATAGGAAGCCGGTGGAATGATAACGCCGCCTGCACCCTGGACCGGCTCCCCGATGAAGGCCGCAACGTATTCCGGGCCAACTTCAAGGATTTTCTTTTCCAGGGCTTGCGCCGCATGCAGACCGAACTCTTCCTCCGTGAGATCACCGCCCTCGCCGAACCAGTAGGGCTGCTGGATGTGGACAATACCTGGCAGGGGCAGTCCCCCTTGCGCGTGCATGTGCTGCATTCCGCCGAGCGATGCCGACGCCATCGTGGAACCGTGGTAGGCATTATCTCGAGAGATTATGATCTGCCGTTTCGGCTCTCCCTTGAGCTCCCAATAGTGACGGACCAGCCGGACGATGGTGTCATTGGCTTCTGATCCTGAATTAACGAAGAAAACCTTGTTGAACCGCTCCGGCAGCAATTGGCCCACTTTGCTAGCCAGTTCGACCGCGGGTACGGTCGTGGTTTTGAAGAACGTGTTGTAGTAGGGCAGATCCAGCATCTGCTTGTACGCCGCTTCCGCAAGGCGCTTGCGACCGTAGCCGACATTGACACACCAAAGCCCGGCCATGCCGTCGAGAACCTTCCGGCCATCGGCATCCCACAGCCAGCTCTTGTCCGCATGCGTGATTATTCTTGCCCCCCCTTCTCGGGACAGTGCAGCGTGATCGGTGAATGGGTGGAAGTGATGCGCTGTATCAAGCGCAACAAGCTCCTCGGCATTGAGGTTTCCGGTTCTGAAATTCATGTCTGGACTCCAATGTTCCTATTGCCGCGCGCTGCGGCCCAAAGTTCTCGTCAGAGGAGTTGGTTAAGGCGTGTAATCAATCCGAGCGCATAGAATGAGCAGATCATCGGAAACTGACCGTGCGGACTGTTCCAGGTTGCGGTCGCGGATTTCAGAGCGAGGCCTCATCACAGAAATCTGCCACGGATTTGTGCCGTGCTCAATCCTGTTTGAACACCGAAAGATCTAGGTCAATCATCTGCCCCATCCAGATCGCATGTGATGTGTGATCCGACAGCTCGTCGCCAGTTTCCGGATGAAGAAAGACGATAAGGTTCCTTCGATTCAGCGCCAGCCAGGGAACTATCTCTGCAAACACCGCCTGTCCGAACGCAATCTGACAACTTGCCATCGGGTGGGGCCCGACCGGTTGCTCGTGAAAGCGGCCAATTTGAACAGGAAAATTCTCTCCGGCTTCCCTGCAGATCTCGCGAGCGTCATCCCGCGTCGCAGCATCGAAGTAGATGTGGGCGTGATAGCTGCGAACCCGGTCCATTCTTGAAACTTCCGTCGTTGGAACAGCACCCGAAGCGCCTTCTGTGCCTCAAAGGGATGCATCTAGCACCGATTTCGATGCACCGACCACCGTCGTTACCACCGTGGGCGGAAAAATCTGCTTCAGAATCTGGGTTAACAATTCATTTATAAACTGAAACTTGAGAACGATCAAATTGTGGCCTCAAGCAAACTCTTAGTCGACCTCGCCGAATATGGCACGTGCCGCCGTTGCGGTCGGCGCGAGGTTC
>JBCCEL010000150.1:0-13734 GCA_039030315.1 Pseudomonadota bacterium | reverse complement strand
TCCTGATCGCTGATCCCCAGCATCTTGACGCTGGCCCAGGCGGTGAACACCTGGTTGCCGTGGGTATGCATCGCCAGTTTCGGAGAACCGGTCGTGCCGCCAGTGTGGAAATATGCGGCGGTATCGCCGGGCAGAATTCTCCGGCCGCTCACCAGACGGTCGTCCGGCTGTGCAGCCAGCAGCTCCTGAAATCCGAAAACATCCTTCGCAAAGTCCTTTGGCAGAGTCCCGCCTGGCGGGCGCGGACCGACCCTGAGAACAGCTTCGAGACCCTCGACCTGCGCAGCCGCAGCCAGCGCCTTCTGCCAGTAATTGCCTTCGGTTTCGTCCCTCCAAGCAATCAGCACCTTGGTCTTTGAGGCGAGCATCAGCTCAACCAGCTTGTCCTCGGCCAGCAGCGGATTGAGGGGATTGACGATCCCCGCAGCTTCGCCGCCCCAAAGTGCCAGGTGATACTCAAGACAGGCCGGCATCAGAATGGAAACCGCGTCACCGGGGCCGACCCCGAGCCCATGCAGCATATTGGCGGTCCCGCGGATGTTCGCCAGCAGCTCGGCATAGGTCCAGACGATGGTTTCGTCATCCGGATCCGCACTCTCCAGAAAGCGCAAGGCCGGTTTGTCGCCAAACGCGCCGGCGGAGGCGACGAAGAGTTCATAGGTGCTCTGAACGCCGATGGCCTCTTCCAGGGGCACTGCCTCGAGCCGCCTGACGTCATCCAGACTGCGAACAGGAAATGAGGGAGCGAACGCCACGGCCGTCTTACCTTGCTGCAACTACAGGGTCCTGGAACTCTCTGTCAGAAAACGGCACATCCCTCCTCCGCACTGCTCAGCTGGGCATTGATGATGTCTTTTATGGTGCCTGTCCGCGGCCAGTCGGGCTCCGCGTAAGACGCCGCCCGTTTCTCCATTTCATCGTTGAGCACATTGCCGTCGGCATCGATCAGATCAATACTCCGGGATGCCGGTGCAAAACGGACACGCTCTCCGTCCCGGAGCTGGCGCAGGCGCTCGCGCGGGAGGTGATAGGCCGCTTTCGCCCGTGTGCCCGCAAATCCGGATGTGCGCTGATCCGTCAACAGCGCAACATCAAGGTCGGGATCATTGGCCATGGCCACGCCAATGGCGAAGTTCGCCGACAGCAGTTCGATCGTGGATTTGTCTCCGGTGATCACATAGCAGGTCCCGTTGGTCAGCTTGGTCGCGTGCTCGGTGTCCTTGAAGAAATCCCGCTGACTGGCACAAACCTGGAGGGTGTAGTCCGCGGACTCCGCCATGGCCTTGGACTCCTTGACCCACGCCCCGCCCGGGCAAAGATTGCCGCGGTAGAGTGCAACCTGAGGCTTTGCCGACATGGGTTTGTCGAGAGGGCGGAAAATGGACTGGGTGTCAAAATCGAGATCGGGCGCCGAGGCGTAGAGCTCTGAAAGCTTCGGTCCGAATACGGACGTCACATCGATGAGACCGCCGGCGGCAACCAGATACTTGATAACGCTCGGCAGCAAGCTCCCGATGTGATTGACCGGATATTGCCCAACCGGTTGCAAATCGCTGATCCAGGGCATGTCCGCCATTTCCTGCCAGATGCTGAGCGGCGTATGGGTGATGCCCCAGGAGCGGCACATCCAGGGCAGGTGCAGGGGAAGATTGGTGGACAGACCGAAGAGCGCGATGGCGCGAATGAAGTTCCGGAAATTGTCCGGTCCGATCGTGTCTGCCGGAACGATCCCTCCTTCCAGAGCTCTACGAAAGAGCGCAACGGTCTTTCGCGTCAGATCGAGCCGCGACCCGGTATGGGACGCGTGCAGATCATCCGCAGCCAGGATGAAGCCGCCGCAACACAGGGCAACATAGTTCGACATGGCAGAGGCCAGGTTCTCGCAGACACCGACATCCGTCAGGGTGTGGCGGCGCATCTCTTCCAGTTGGTCATCAGTCGCCTCGCCGTTCAGGTGACGAATGCGGGTGACGGCAAGATCGCCTATCGTGACTTCGCGTCCGTCTGCCAACATGCCGACAGAGCGGTGCCCAGCATGCAGCAGCGCCCAGGGCAGATAGCGATAGGGCTCGATTCCCATCGTATGGATGAGCATGGGAAAGGTCTTGTCGCAACCGCCGCCGGCGAGGATGCCGAACGGCGTCATCAGCCCGATCGTGCCCTGAACGCACCAGGACGTGGTGAACTTGTAGGCGTTCGAGAAGCCCTGCCCGGATGCCTCCATCCCCCTGTGATCGACAAAACCCGAATACGGCACCTGATACATGGCCGGTCCGTTGTCGGCCGCCAACAGGTCGGACGCCAGTTCGAACATGCCCAGAAGGCTCTGATCGCACGGCGAACCCATGGGGTAGATCCCGAGAAGCGGCGTTTCCAGATTGCCCTTCGGCTCAAACACGGCGCGGTAGTGCTTGTCCCCGCACCATGCGATCGCGCTCTCGTTGATATCGCCGGTGAGAAGATCGGGATGATTGAACGCCCGTGGGTCTCTCGTGATGTTCATCTGCCGGGCCTCCCTGCCCCAAGCTTCAGACTGGAGCCCCGGAGATAAGCTCTGGAAGCGCCATCACGCAACCTCGAATACCGGTACGCGGGCTAGGCCGAAATCTTCTGGCCCAAAGCAATAAAATTCCTATAAACTGGAAAAACTGCAAATACATCGACGAATAGCCGCAATCAAGAATGTGTCCATTTTTGGCATCCTCAACTCAGCGACAATTCCAGGACGGTCCAGCGGTGAGCGCAGCATGACAATCGAGAGCCTGACGATGGCAAGGGTGCACCTGCACCCGAAAATCGAAAAGCTGCCGTTCAACAGCTGCCAGGACGAAGCAATTCAGGCGGCGCACGATTGTTACCGCACAAAGGGACCCAATCTCGCCCCATTCCTGAACCACCCGATCTCGGGGCTGCTGAACGTGATGTTCGACCGGGGCGATCTTGGCCCCGTATTCATGTCGTCGGGCCCGAGGAGCTTCACCGCCCAGATCTTCGGGGCCGAGTTCGCCCGCAACTGCGCCGGTCGGGAAACCATCCCGGACCGGCAATTCGGTCTCAGCATTATCGACAGTTTTTGCGAGGCCTCCTGGACATTGGAGCCCATGCTCGAACGGATCACCGGAAAGACCAGCGGCTACTGGGTGCAGTTTGATCGGGGACTGTTTCCAACTCTGCTCGCAGATGAGATCCCCACATTCGTTGCTTTGTTGAGACCGCGGCGGGTGCTGCGTCTGGTCCCGCAATAAAGTGCAAGCCCTCACCTCTGCTCCCATTTTTCATCACTTGCTGCTACGAGGGGCTGTGGAGCCTGGAAAAAGCAGATGCCGAAAGTTTCTTCCTCCGAAGCCGCCGCTTTCCTGTTGTGTGCCGTCATTACCAGCGCGCCGATTTTCCTGATCAGCTTCAATCTCGGAGCCTATGGAGATGTGTTCTACGAACATCTGTTCGCGCTGTGGGCCGCTTCTATTGCTGCCCTGCTGGCCAGTTGGACAGTCGGAACAACCCAGCAGGGCGAAGTCTACAATCCCTGGTACGGTACGATCCTGCTTCTGATACCCAGTCTCTGGATGCTGGACGAGGTCCTCTTCCAGAACAGCAGCCATGCAATCAGGGATGCGGCAAAGTGGACCCTGACGACTGCCTCGGTCTTCCTCGCCCTGCCCTACACGCTCTACTTCGTCGCCACCGCGATCGCCCCTGATCTCCAGAGGCTGAAGACCATCCGTCTGAAAGCGGCGCTGGGAACGATTTGGCTGGTGATGTTCGGCTCCGGTCTGATCGTCGGCTCGAACAATGACTGGTTCATGACCTGTCAGGACTTTCGGATATCCGGCAGTGCGCTCCCTGAAAACTGCTGGTCAGGCGGCGAATAGCCCGCCTCGCCGGCAAAGACCGCTACGCGGCCTGGGCCCTGCCCTTCGCCACCTCGGCCAGCAGCTTGATGCCGGGCTCGATCTTCTCCTCCGCAATGGAGGAGAAACCCAGCCGGAAATACGGGCAAGGGTCGGCGGGCGTATCAAAGTGGATGCGGCCAGGCTCAATGAGGATGCCGGCATCAAGTGCGCGGCGGTAGAGGTCATCGCTGTCGAGACCGTCCGGCCCCTTTACCCAGAAGCTTGTGCCACCGAAACTTGGAACCCGGGCTGCATCCGGGAAGTGCACGGCAAGCGCTTCGCTCATCACCTCCCAGCGGGCCCGGTAAGCCCGGTGAAGGCGGCGGATCAGGCTGTCGTGATGGCCGAGCGACAGGAAAAGCGCGGCGGTGCGCTGATTGTTGTTCGGAGCATGACGCACCATCAGTCGGCGCAGTGCGCGCGCTTCGCGGATGAGTTCCGGCGGCCCCACCAGGAAGCCGAGCCTCAGTCCCGGAAACAGGGTCTTGGAGAGCGACCCGATGTAGAGGACGCGTTCCTCGTCATCGAGCGATTTCAGCGCCGGACAGGGCTCGTTCACGTAGTTGGTCTCGAACTCGTAGTCGTCCTCGATGAGCAGGAGATCGTGCTCACGCGCACGTTCCAGCAGTTCCATGCGGCGTTCAAGGGGCATGGTCGACGTGGTCGGGAACTGATGTGACGGCGTCACGAAGGCCACGTCGCAATTGGCGAGCCGGTCATCGGCGGGCAGACCATGATCGTCGACCGGGATGGGGGTCACACGGTCCGTGCGCAGACGGAAGATGTTGCGTACATCGGTATAGCCCGGATCCTCGATCGCCACTCTGGTATCCCGGGTCACCAGCAAGCTCGCCAGGATGTAAAGCGCGTTCTGGGCGCCCAGTGTGATCAGGATCTGGTCGTCCGAAACCCGGATGCCCCGGCGCGGCAGAAGGCGCCGGCGGATCTGTTCGACCAGAAGCGGATCGTCGTTCTCCCAGGTATCGTTGGTCCAGGCACCAAACCAGCGCTTGCCCAGAGCCTGGCGCGAGCACTCGCGCCATTCCGTGATCGGGAAAAGGTTGTGATCGACCTGACCATAGATGAACGGATAGGGGATGGACTGCCAGTCGAGCGGTTTGGAAATGTTCTCCTGCTCGGCCGGTTGGACGCGGAAACGCGCCTGCCAGTCCGGTCCCTTGTGCTTTGACGTCCTGGGCTCGGGCGATCTCCGGTCCACCGCACCGGGCCGGGCCATCTCGGCAATCTGGCCGTTGACGTAGTAGCCGGAACGTTCACGCGAAACGAGATATCCGTCATCGATCAGGCTCTGATAGGCCAGCACGACCGTGTTACGCGAAACGCCAAGGATCTTGGCCATTTTCCGGGTGGACGGCAGAGGCTCCTCGTGACCGAGTTGCCGGTCCAGAATGGCCGAAACCAGTGTCTCTCGGATCTGGGCCTGCAGGGAACTGACATCGGATTTCTGGATGTGAAACAGGGTATCGCGCATGACTTCCGCTCCCGCATGTGTGCCGGTGCCGCCGAGCATGCGGCAGGTGCCAATTTCCGGGCGGCCGCGCTCGCTCTGGCCCAATATAGGTCCAACCAAGTGAGAATCCTAGTCTCATTTTTGAATTCAGGTCCAGCGGCAACACAAATGACGGACCAGAGCATGATCCAGATGCATTCCACTGGCGTTCCCTGCCCCTCAACTGGTATTTTCTGGACCAGCAAGGTCTGCGGCAACTGTCAGGAAAGGGCCCACGCCATGAACGCACCTGTCCAAAATCTCTCCGTGAATTCCCTTGAAGCCCACTGGATGCCTTTCACGGCGAACAAGGATTTCAAGAAGGAACCGCGCATTCTGGTGAAATCTGAAGGGGTCTATGCCTGGGACCACAAGGGCGGCAAGGTCATCGACGGGTCGTCGGGTCTTTTTTGCGTACCTGCCGGTCACGGCCGACGCGAGATTGCCGATGCGGTTCACAACGCTCTGATGACCAATGACTACTGCTCTCCGTTCGGGACGGGTCAGCCTACCTCGTTCACCCTCGCCCAGATGGTGGCCAACATCACCCCGGAACCCATCAATCACGTCTTCTTCGTCAATTCAGGTTCTGAGGCCGTCGACACTGCCTTGAAAATCTGCATGGCGTATCACCGGGCCCGCGGCGACGGCCAGCGGACGCGGTTCGTCTCCCGCGAACGTGCCTATCATGGCGTCAATATTGGCGGCGTTTCCCTGTCGGGCATGGTGAAAAACCGCGAAACATTCTCCGGGGTCATGCCGAACATTGTCTGCATGCGCCACACGTGGAACCCGGAAGAGCGCTTTGTCCGCGGCCAGCCGGAAACCGGCGCCGAGATGGCTGACGACCTGCAGCGCTTCTGCGAGACCTATGGCGGCTCCACAATCGCGGCCTGTTTCGTTGAGCCCGTTGCCGGCTCCACCGGTTGCCTCGTGCCGCCGAAAGGCTATCTGGAACGCTTGCGCCAGATTTGCGACGAGCACGGCATCCTTCTGGTCTTCGACGAAGTGATCACCGGTTTCGGGCGTCTCGGCGCCCCGTTCGCTGCGGATTACTTCGGGGTTACCCCGGACATGATGACCATGGCGAAGGCTCTGACCAACGGGTGTCAGCCGATGGGCGGCGTTGCGGTCAAGGACGAGATCTACGACACGGTAATCAACGCCAGCCCGGATGCTGCCATAGAGTTCTTCCACGGTTACACCTATTCCGGCCACCCAGCTGCCTGCGCCGCCGGCGTTGCCACCCAGCAGATCTATATCGACGAGGACCTCTTCGCCAAGGCGAACGAGATGTCGGAGTACTTCCTAGACGGCATCTTCTCTCTGCGCGATCTGGATATCGTTTCGGACATCCGCGGCATCGGCATGATGGCGGGCGTCGACGTTAAGGCGAAAGGCAATCCCGGAGCCCGTGGGCCGTCCCTGCAAAAGCGCCTGTTCTGGAACGGCATGCACGTCAAGTTTACCGGCGACTGCGGCATTGTCGCCCCGCCCTTCATCTCCACGAAGGAAAACATTGACGAGATGATCGAGAAACTCCGTAGGACGCTTGAGGAGGAGATGGCGGAAGGCTGATCATCCGCGTCAACTCGGGTCTCTACTGTCGGGGCCGGACACCTGTCCGGCCCCGTTTTCATTGGAGGATCGGGAGAGGATGGAATCTCCACATTCCGCAACGATCATACTCGTTCAGAACAGTGGCTCGTTGTAGATGCGGCGGCCGTTGTCCTCGATGCCCTTGACCGCGGCCTGGCCATCGTCTGACACGGCAAGGATGATGCGCAACCTGCGTTTGTTGCGGGACCTTTCGAGCTCCAGCGCACGCTCCTTGTAGACGAAATACTTTTCGGCGCCGTATCTGACCGCGACTTCAGAGCACAGTTTCTTCTGCGTCTTGGAGCGCCGGCAATACCTGACCTTTCCGCGAAGCCGCACCGTTCCGTCCAGCACTTCCGGAACACCCGTCGCGGTACTCACCTTGACAGGTGTCCAGTTTCCCGCATCGTCCGGACGCACAAACACGTCTATCTTGTCTCCACGACGGAAGGTATTCCCCCCGTCCAACCCATCAAGGTCGAGTGTCGAAACCTCGTAGTTCAGAATGACGTAGTGGCCGCGGAACAGACTGCGTGGATCCACGGGCACCGTCTTGAGGACGATCTCGGTCCCGGTCTGCAATAGGCTCACCCGATCGTAGACCATCCAGGCAAGCGCTGCGGTTTGGAGGAGACCGACAATCAGCAGGCCAAGACCGAATTTGAGGCCGATCGCTTTCATTGTTCGCTCTCCTGTTCACTGGGCCGGAGACGCTGCAGTTTCGCAAAGCCGATTCCAAGGACGGTCATGAGGAAGCCCGCCAGCAGATAGAACAGCGCCGTGTCCATCAATGACCCAAGCGTTCTAAAATAGATGTAGAGGAGCTCTGCGCCGAAGGCCGCGTATCCGGCCATCTTGATTGATGTCCTCCCGTGCCATAGCCCGAAGGAAATGGCCCAGATCGTAAGCCCGATCACGACGGCTGCAAGCACGGACCGCGTTGCGAAGTCGTCCGCGGACAGGAGCAGCGGGAGGACGCTCGCGGCCAGAACGATGGCCGCGTCAATGGCCTTCAATGCCCGTTCACGCCAGCACCAGAGCAACAGGACGGCAGCGCCTGCCGCGAGGCCGGCATGCGCCAGCAAGAGGGGCCCTGCGGATAAATCGAACGCACTTTTCGTAACTCCGGTGATGAACTGGGTCATAAATGTCCCTGCCAGAATGCCGGCCGCGCCATATGCCGCGAGGGGCCGCTCGAATCCCCTCAGCCAGCTTTCGGACCGGACCGACGCAAACGCGGCCACAAACACGAGCAGCCCGATCTGCGTCAATAAAATACTGGTCTGGCCGGCATCGAAGTTCCGTTGATTCACCAGGTACACAGCCAGCAAGACAAGCCAGGCAATCAGGCTCAACAGGCTGAGATGCAGTCCGGGCTTCCACTCTTCCCTCCAGGCCGCTGCCGCAGCAATCACCCATGCCAGCCAGAACATCGGGCGCGGCATCATATCCTGCTCGAACACATCCCATCCGGCCCAGAGCACAAACAGAACGGACGCGGAAGCCAATGCGGCCCGCGATGTGGCGAGAACGGACATGACGAGAGCTCCCAAGGCCCAAAGAAGGACCGCGTCCGAGGCATTTCCATCCAGATGGTAGGTTTGGGAGATCAGCATGATCGAAGCGCCGAACACGCCCACACTCAGCAAGGCGGCTGCTTCGAAGATCAGGCGGTAGCCCATGGTCCTGAAAACCCAGCACGCGGCATAGGTCGACCAAAGCGCAGAAAACAGAATCAGCAAACGCATGCCCTTGCTGATTTCCGCCCAGTTGGCGCTGACGAACGTCATCACGCCGAAGCAGAGCAGCACAGCCCCCAGCACGGCGACAATGCCCGGCAGGGAAAACCGCCCTTCCCTTGACCCAACGGATCTGAGGATGGCTTCAGCCCCGTCTGGCGTAACCCAGCCCTGCTCTGTCCAAGAAGGCAGATCACGCCTCAGTCTTGCTTCATATCTTAACATCGCTACCCGCAAAATGCATATTGAACATCGTTCATAACAGTGTTATGTCCCTTCCACAAGAGGGACCGTTCGCAATCGTTAACGGCGGATCACCGCCGGAGCCGCCAATCAATGCGGGACCTGATGTACCGCAGCTCTCAAGTCCCTCACATCACCGCTTGCCCGCTCAGGCGAAAAGTGGAACTAGTTCGCAATGGCGAGAGGCATGGTGGCGCCGCCGGTTTGTCTTCGGCACAGGCCTGCAGTCGGGAAGACCGCGGCCAATGGGACCCGCTGAGAGTATGAGGAAACAACATGCAGACTGAATTCCCTGTCTCCGGCAACAAAGGAAATAGCAGGTCAGCCCGGACGACACTGTACGGCAGGCTTGCGGCCGCCTTGATCGGCGCGACACTTTCCGTTCCGGCGCAGGCACAACCAAAACCAAGCTGCCCCTCCAGCTACGTGTTCGATGGCACCGATTGCGTCAGGATACTCAAGAGAGTGCCGACCTGTCCGTCCGGCTGGCGATTTTCCAAGGGAGTTTGCGAACGCTGGAGCAGCGGCTCGGCCGGCGGAGGCACCTGTCTGTATCGCGGCAAACGCGGCTACGATAAGCCCCGGGGCAAGACCTGCCTCGCCTCATACGGGTTCGACGCCCGCAAGGCCCCGAACTCCGACGTTATCTTCCGCAGCGACGGCAGGACCTGGCGATGGGGCCAGACCCGTTCCGGGTGGATCCTGCTGAGTGTCTCGCCTCCAACCAAGTACGGCACCAAGGGCAGCATGGAGCCTGACAAAACCGGTTTTCGCGGATGGTATGAAAGCGGGTTCTGCGGACGGGGTTGGATCGAACTCACCGAGATCCGCGGCAGTTGCTGAGGCCAACCGCGGCGCTGCCCAAGGGACCGCAACAGGCCGCTTCAGGGGGTTGCCGACGGTTGATGCAAGCGATCACAGCCGAATCTTAACCGTTGATGCCGGGACACGGATTCGTTCCCCTGGCGGCATCGGCAATCTCCCGGGCCCGGACATTGTGGTTCGCCACATTCGCTTCCACGGTTCCGATCTGGCAGGCATGATCGGACCCGAACTTCAGCACATCCAACCGCTGTCTGTTCCGCATTGACCCGTCATTGACGGGCTCGGAATAGGTTGTTCGGTAGATCGCGGCGTACGGTTGCCATTCTCCGGCAACTCGCTCTACCCGCCACTCCAGGGTGGTGAGCCCGTTACGGGTGAACAATTCACCGAAATGTCCGGTGCGGGCTTGCTTGTAGGAGGGGTTCTGCGCCTCGTAGAGCTTCTCCGAACCGGCAGGTTCAACCATGACGATAACGCCGTGCTCATGGTAGACGATCATCAGGTCTGGCCCTTTCCTCATGTTGCAGACGCGCGTCACGTGCCGCTCTCCTTCCTCCACCAATGCACAGTCGTCGAAGTTGAATTTCTCGTAAGTGCTGGAGATGTTCTGCGCGGCCGCCTGCCCTGAAGCAATCAGGAGTGCGCCGGAAACCAGAAGCGCCAGTCTTGTCTTTTGATGCATCGTCTTGTCTTTCCAACCGGAGTGTTCGCGTGCCGATGAAACACCGGAGCCCTCCCGCGCACAAGTCCCCTGTGTCGGGTGAACGCCTTCATAACAACGGTCTGCAGGCCGTAATCCCATTGGTCATGGCTGCACTGCCCATCCATCGGGCTCAGGCACGCCCAAGTTTTCCATTTCCAATTCGTTCACTCATTCCCGCTGAACGGCTTGCCCGATTGGCAAATTGTAGGCAGAAAACGTTTGGCGGGAGGTTGATTCATTTTTCGGGGACGATATCTCAATGTTTGATCTCTACGCGGCCATCTTTGGCTCGGTTTTACGCGCGCGCACCGGCGTGGAGCGACTTGTTCAGCACGACGCAGCATTTGCCAGTTCTCTGCAGAACCTGACCCTCTTTCTGAGAACCGGCGAGCATGCGGTTGAGGTCGGCCTGCTTCAGCTCGACACCAATTCCCGCGTCATAAACGTCCCGAAGGGCGCTCTGGATGTGCCCATGTTCCGACAATTCATGCCGAAAGAGGTGAGTTGGGCCGTGATCCAGTCATCCGGCTCCGAAAAGCACTCCACGGAAAATCTCAGCAGTGACTTCGTCTCATATCTGGACGTGATGATCCACCTGCAGTCTTGCTGCCTTCTCTTCGTTCCGCCCGGCCCCAAGCAGGCGAGCGCTTTTCTGGATGGCATGTCGGGTCATGTCCAGGCGCTCCTTCACACCCAGATATCCGATTCCGATCTGCAGACACTCCGCGCCTTCCTGGTGAGGCCCAAGGGCATGAAGTCGGCGAGATCCGGCTAGCAAGTCGGCTTCCTGATACCGCGCAAGGCGAGTCGGCCAGCCTCCCAAAGACCTGCAGCTGAACGTGTAAAGGACGCCGGCCGGGTCGCTGTTTTTTTTGCTCAGCTCCCCGGCTCGGAGAACAATGGAAATTCTGGTTTCGCCCGCGGCAAATATTACGAATAAAAACCCCGGCATCGACACCCGAATTGCATTTGCATTTCACTAAATTCCCGGGTGGTTGTGGTGAGTTCACCCGCAGGATAATATTTTTCAATATTTCCGCAGCGTTGCCGGAGTCTAAAGATCCGGCCGGGCGGGAGCATTGAAATCGAAACATTCAACACCGGGGAGCCCAGCTATGGCCCAATCGACGACAGAAACCGCGACACAAGAGGCCGCAGCAAAGTATCCATGGAGCCTGCTTCGCAATTCGCCGGTTGCAAACTCCCGCACAGATGACATCTGGTTCTTTGACGAATTGACCGGTTGGCTGGTGAACAGCAGCGGCTATGTCTGCAAGACGGAAGATGGTGGCGCCAGCTGGGTACCGAAGTTTTTCCTCTATCCCAACCTGCCCAGCCGCCCGTACCTGCGCTGCATGAGCTGGGCAAACCGCCAGATTGGCTGGTTCGGCGCCGTAACGGGGGTTGATGTGCACGACATCCAGAATCCGAGCCAGTATCTGCGCACGCTTCTCCATCACACGGTTGACGGCGGCGAAACGTGGCACGCCGTGGAAAATCTCCCGGAGGGCTCCCCGGGCGGCATTTGCGGATTCCATGCTGTGAACGAAGAAGTGGCCTACGGCTCGGGGACAAATGATCCAGGTCTGCCGGGACCGGCCATCATCAAGACCACCGATAACGGCGCAAGCTGGGAGCTCATTCCCATGCACGAGCATGCGTCGAACCTGATCGACATCTATTTCTTCGATGAGGACAATGGCTTCGTCGTCGGCGGCCTGATCGACGAGAACTGCGAGGTGGACCACAAGGCCTATCCGCCACCCCGCCTCAGCCGCTACGGACAGGTGAAGCCAGTGGTGCTGCGGACCTTCGATGGCGGCAGGAACTGGGTGAACACGGCAGCATCAATCGACAACTTCCAATGCGGCGAGTGGGGCTGGAAGATCCAGTTCCTGAATGAACAGCACGGCTTTATCTCTCTTGAAAACTTCCGTGACGCCCGCATTCTCAAGACAAATGACGGCGGTGAGTCCTGGACCCTCAAATGCGTGGCCAAGGATCAGCACCCCGACTCGCCGCCCATCAACAACGATCTGGAGGGCATCGGCTTTATCAATGAGCAGGAAGGCTGGGTCGGCGGCTGGGGCTTTGAGCCTCTGAGTACACCTGTTGGCGGGCTGGAGAACAGCTTCACGGCCGACGGCGGCGAGACATGGATCCCGCAGAACCATCTGCCGAACCCGGACAGCAAGATCCCGAGCGATCCGCGCTACCGGATCAACAGGTACCGCTTCGTGACCAATATCGACGGTTCGGTGACCACGGGCTATTGCTCCGGCCAGCAGGTATTCCGCATGAGCACTGGGGGCAGCGGCAAGAAGAAGACCTTTGCGGCACGCACGGTAGGCCTGAGCCAGTCCATGGACCGGCTCGAGCCGGCCAATTCGAGCCAGAGCCACATGTCCGCCATCGCGGGCGGCGAAGCCCATCCTGACTTCGGCTTCGATGTCGCCGCTGCGTCCGCTGCAGACGGCACCGTGCATATCGAGTACACCGTGCCTGAGAGCGCCGGCGAAGTCTTCATTGGCTTGTGGAACAAGTTTGCGTTCCACGTCCGCACACTGGTAAGCGAGAAAACCGACAGCGCCGGCCGGCGCAGCGTGGTCTGGGACGGTAGAGATGACCAGGGTAATCCACTCAGCCCCGGCACATACATCCTGCGCATGTGCACTGAAGGTGAGAAGGGCTTCAGCGGCATGATCAGGCTGCCGGGCACGGCATAGCTCCGCGCTCCAGACCCGGGACAAATGCACAATCAGCTCGCCAGGCATTTTTTGATGCCTTGCCCGATCGACACTGAACAAGATCCGGCCGTTACGTGAGCGGGAAGACTGCGATCGTGGAATGGTGCGGCTGGCACAGGTACCTGCTCCCCCGTATCGCCGGCCGGCATGGCTTTCAGGTTCCGGTCGATCCTTTCAGTTCGTTGCCGGAGGCCCGCTTTGAGGAACTGTGCGAGACCTCGGAAACGGTCTGCTTTCACATAAATCTGAGCGACCGGAGCCCTCTGCCTCTCAAGGTCCGGTAACTCTCAGCACGCTTCAGTGCACGCGGCATCCGCGTCGTAAACGGCAGCTTCGACTGCATTTCGAAATCGGCTCTGCAGGCGCACCTGATGATGATCGGGCTACCGAGTCTGAAGGCAACCCCGACCGGTCCACCAGGCGAGATACTGTTCGTCAAAACCGAGCTCAACTACGGCGGAGAGATGGAGAAGAC
>JBCCEL010000149.1:0-13751 GCA_039030315.1 Pseudomonadota bacterium | reverse complement strand
TTCAGGTTGAAACGTCAAAGGCGGGAAGGGGCCTGGCCGGGTCACGGTCTCTCAAACAGGACCAGGGATCCAACGGCCTCCTTCCCGCTGCAATCCTAGCAGACTGCGAATACACAGGGGATCCAGGGCAGTTTGCTCGATAGCGGCTGTGTTTTCGTAGCTATTTGATTTCAATATATTAATTTTACTTCCCGTTCTGCCGCTCTGGATTGCCGGGTCAAGCCCGGCAATGACGAAGAGGGGGACTTTCAAGTCAACCGGACGGCAGTGGGTCAAGCCCGGCAATGACGATGAGGGGGTAATCTCACGCTAACCGCATAGCCGAGGGTCAAGCCCGGTGATGACAGGTGGAAGGTGGTGCGCCATCATGTTCGGAAACGTATTCTCGCTGACAGCCTTCACAGGCCGAGGCCCTTGCCGACACTTTCCTTGCCGAATTTCTCCCGCAGCGCATCCATGGCCCGCTCGGCGCTGGCGCGTTTGCCGGCGTCGGGATCGAGGAAACTGACCGGATCGGCCAACTCCTCCGAGCACAGGCCGGAAAGGCCGATGCCGATCAGGCGGAACGGTGTGCCGTCGCATTCCTTCTGCAGCAGGGGGCGGGCTTCCTTGAACATGACGTCGGCAAGCTGGGTGGGCTCAGGCAGCTTGCGGTTGCGGGTGAGGATCTGGAAGCGGGCGGTCTTCAGCTTGAGGACAACGGTCCCGCCGGCAAGCCCGGAGGCCTTGGCCCGGCGCGAGACCTTTTCCGCCAGGCGCCACAGCTTCTTCTCAAGTTCGCGGAAGTCGGAAATGTCCTCGTTAAACGTGGTCTCGGCCGACACGCTCTTGGCGCCGCCCCGGCTGTCCACGCTGCGCGAATCCTCGCCGCGGGAGAGATGGTAGAGCCGTGAACCCATGGAGCCGTAGCGCTTCATGAGTTCCGGCTTTTCCATGACCTGGAGCTGGGCGATGGTGTGGATGCCATCCTTGCTCAGTGTCTTCTGCATCGCCTTGCCGACACCCCAGATCTTGGAGACGGGGAGGGCGGCGAGGAACGTCGCGGTTTCCGCTCTGCCGATGATCGAGAAACCCCGGGGCTTGTCGAAATCCGAGGCGAGCTTTGCGAGAAACTTGTTGTGAGAGAGACCGATCGACACGCTGATACCGATCTCATCCTCGATCTTGCGGGCCAGCCGGGCCAGTGTGATGGCGGCCGAGGCGTGATGCAGCCGCTCTGTGCCGGTCATGTCGAGAAAGGCTTCATCGATGGAGAGGGGTTCGACAGCTGGGGTGAGATCCCGCATCATGTCCCGAACCTGCCGGCCAACCTGGCTGTACTTGTCCATGTTCGGCTTGATGACGACCGCGTCCGGGCAGGCTTTCAGCGCCTTGAACATGGGCTGGGCAGAGCCGACACCGCGGATGCGGGCAATGTAGCATGCGGTCGATACCACCCCCCGGCGCCCGCCGCCGACGATCACGGGCTTGTCGCGCAGGTCCGGATTGTCCCGCTTCTCGATCGCCGCGTAGAACGCGTCGCAATCAAGGTGGGCTATGGTCAGGCCGTGCAGCTCGTCATGCCTCAAGAGCCGCGGCATGCGGCAGGCCGGGCAGCGCCGGTCGTCCTGCGCCACCGGGGTGAAGCAGTCGCGGCAAAAGCCCGTGATTTGCTGCGGCGCTGACATTGTGGACCTGACTTTAATCCAGCCCGCGTCCGGATTGAACAGCCTAGGTTCGGCAAACCAGGATCATCGAAACTGGATCACCTGTGTCAGGATGCCGGGGCTCCTTGAGATCAAGCAGCTGAAACCCGGCGGCGTTGATGTCCCGGAGCCAGCTGCCAAGTGTGCGGAAGTACCAGGACATGGGGGTCCAGTCGGAAGCCGGGAGCTTGCTGAAATCGTCCTCTTTCCAGCCGTCGGCGTAGCCCAGATCCGCGCCTGCGGCCCAGGAATGAAGCGTCTGGATGACCAGATGACCGTCAGGCTGAAGGCAGTGGCGGATGGCGTTCAGCAGCGGGACAAGTTCTTCGGACAAGAGGGAAAAGTTACAGACCGCCAGATCGCCGCGCCATCCGAGCGCATCGGGGTCAGCGGCAAAGGCTTCGTAGGTGAGGGCGGTGTAGCGGCCTTCTGAGTCTTCAGCCCTGGCGGCGGAGATGAGCTCACTCGAGCCGTCAAAGCCCTCCGCAACGCATCCGGACAACAGGTTCAATTGCCTGACGAGCCAGCCTTCCCCGCAGCCGACATCAAGAATGCGCGCAGGGGTGAGGGAGCCGACGACCTCAAGGACTGCCTGGTTGGTGACCCTGGCCCGGCTCTCGATCAGATCGTCGCGGACGGCCCGCGTCCAGTTCGAAGCGTTTTCCTCCCAGCTCGCATGGAGGCCTTTGGCCTTGTCATCCGGATCGGTCACCATAGCCAGGCCGCTCCCCGGACACCGGAGGCATCGCCGTGTTTGGGCGGAAGAATGCGGGTTGTGACGTGATCGCTGAACATGAAGGGTTCCATGAAGGCAGGGACCTGTTCATAGAGATGGGGCAGCCTGGAGAGGCCGCCGCCGAGCACGATCACTTCAGGGTCAAAGACGTTGCAGATTGATGCAAGACCGCGTGCCAGCCGCTCCGCATGGCGATCCAGTGTGCGCGCGCAGTCTGCGTCGCCCTCGTCCGCCTGGCGGACGATTTCCTCGCCGGAGAGCGCGCGGCCGGTGACTGCCTGATGGTCTCGGGCGAGGCCGGAGCCGGACAACCAGACTTCCTGGCAGCCGGCCCTGCCGCACCAGCAGGGCGGCGGCGGATGTTCGCTGTCGTTGGGCCAGGGCAGGGGATTGTGGCCCCATTCGCCGCCGATGCCATTGGCGCCATGGATGATCTTTCCGTCCAGCACGAGACCGCCGCCGCAACCCGTTCCGATAATCACCCCGAATACCGAGTGGGCGCCGGCGCCGGCGCCGTCCACGGCTTCGGACAGGGCAAAGCAGTTTGCGTCGTTGGCAAACCGCAGGTCGCGTCCGGCCTTCGCGATCAGGTCCGAGGCAAGCGGCTTGCCGTTCATCCACACCGAATTGGAGTTTCGAAGCAGACCTGTTTTCGGGGAGAGCGAGCCCGGCGTGCCGATGCCCACGGTTGCACTGCCGCCCAGTTCTGCCTCTGCGTCCTCGATGATTTCTGCAATCAGGGAAAGCGTGGCGCCGTAGTCCGGGGCAGGGGTTGGAACGCGCCGGGTGTAGATGATCTCCCCGCCGACACCCAGCGCAGCGATCTCGATCTTGGTGCCGCCGAGGTCTATGCCGATGCGGGGCGAAGCGTTCATGAGCTCAGGCGGGTCCCTGGACCGCATCCATGATCAGTCTGCTGCCGTCCGACCAGTTGTCCACGCTTCCAATTATTCCTTGTAAATCAGGCAAGTGAACGCGGAACCTGTGATCTTGCATGAAGTGCATGACGTGCACCTCCGGCGCATGCCGGGTCACCGAGTTCACATTGCTCGGCGTATCGTCGATGAAGACGACCGGCCCCGACGTCATTTGCGACATGTGGTGAACAGAGGGCCCCTTGGGCCCGGCGTTCGAGACGACGGGATAGTCCATGCCGTGACTGGCGAGGTTCCTGATCCGCTCCGGCTTATAGGCATCCGGCATGTTGGTGAGCATGACGATGTCCGCATGCTCGGAG
The DNA here is from genome assembly GCA_039030315.1 of Pseudomonadota bacterium. Taxonomy (GTDB): domain Bacteria; phylum Pseudomonadota; class Alphaproteobacteria; order Rhizobiales; family CAJQND01; genus JAAEUE01. Next base: position 10,093 of record JBCCEL010000149.1, on the reverse strand, counting down.
AGGGCTGCCAGGGACGCGGATGCGCCGTCAATGGCGTCAAGGTTTCCGGTCCACTCGCTAAAAAAGCGCTCGATCAGCCCGCCGATCTGGGCACCCGGGATGGGGTCATTAGTGTCCTTCTCACGGATATTGCCGTTCAGGGCAAAACTTGCCGGATCAAGCCACAGCTCCTGCTGGTCAAGGAAGGCTTCGAGCCCTTTCAGGAAATGAACGACCACTTCATCGACATCGCAGATTATCAGCGGTTTTGCGCGGTCAAGGCGGAGTTTTGAAATCTGCCACTCTGTAAGGGAATCCATGACAATCAGGTTTGGCTCTACTGCTCGCAGGTTTGGCTCTACTGCTCGACCGGCGCGCCGGGGAGGGCACGCCGGGCCTTGGCGGGGATATCCGCATCTATTCCTTGCGATTCCGCAAACAGAAACAGCAGACTTTCATCAGACAACAGATGATCCAGCACGCCGCCGAGGAAGGCCGGATTGCCGGCAGAGGTCTTCAGGTCCTGCGGTCCCATGCCTGAAAGCGCCAGAAACCGGCCCAGCCGTTCGCCGTCCTCGGCCAGGAAGCGCAGGGCATCAAGAGCCAGTACCTGTGCGGCTTCAGGGTTCATCATGCGCTGCCTTCTCCGGGGAAATTCACGGCTTGATTACGTTAGGTCACATTGCGGTGCGCCGCAGGCATCCGGTTAAGCCGTTGGTTACCAAATACCGGTCTAATCGTCGATGAGCAAATCCGGCGCGATGCGTGCTGATGTTGAAGGTTAGGGCTGCGGCGGTGCAACCGGCGCAGAATCAGCGTGTTTGCACTAGAACGCGGGAGGCGCCACCGGGGATGAATGCCGTGTGCAGGAGTGGGACGTGCCGAAGACGGTCCTCATCGTTGAAGACAACGAGCTGAACATGAAGCTGTTTCATGACCTGCTTGAAGCGCACGGCTATGCGACGCTCCAGACCTATGATGGCCTGGCGGCCCTCGACATGGCCCGAAAACATCGTCCGGATCTCATTCTCATGGACATTCAGTTGCCCGAGGTCTCCGGCCTCGAAGTAACGAAATGGCTGAAGGAGGATGAGGGCTTGCGGCAGATCCCGGTGATCGCGGTCACGGCATTCGCCATGAAGGGGGATGAGGAAAAGATAAGGGAAGGCGGCTGTGAGGCCTATATTTCAAAGCCGATTTCCGTGAGCAATTTTTTGGAGACCGTGGACGGGTTCCTGTTAGAGGCTTGAGTACATGACTGCACGCGTTTTGGTGGTCGATGACATTGTCGCCAATGTGAAGCTGCTCGAAGCCAAGCTTCAGGCGGAATACTTCGAGGTGGTCACGGCGATGAACGGCGCGGACGCGCTGGAGATCATCCAGAGTGACAATCCCGACATTGTGCTTCTCGACGTCATGATGCCCGGCATGGACGGCATCGAGGTCTGCCGGCGCATCAAGGGCAACCCCCAGACCGGGCATATTCCCGTTGTCATGGTGACGGCGCTGGATTCGCCGGAAGACCGGGTGAGGGGCATTGAGGCCGGGGCCGATGACTTTCTGACCAAGCCGGTGAACGATGTGGCCTTGTTCTGCCGGGTGCGCTCGCTGCTGCGGCTCAAGATGCTCACGGACGAGCTCAGGGCCCGCGCGCAAACCGGCGATACGGCTCATCTCAACGACCAGATTGAATCCGAATATGCGCAGAACCCGGGCAGCATCCTGCTGGTGGACGATCTCGACATGTCGGTGGAGCGGATCAGGGGGTCCCTGGAGGGGATCTACAAGGTCACGCCTGTCACCGATCCCCAGAGCGCGCTGTTCGAGGCTGCTGAAAATCCATATGACCTCATTGTCGTGAGCCTCGACCTCGAGAACTTCGATGGCCTGCGGCTGTGCTCGCAGATCCGCTCCCTGGAGCGCACGCGGCAGATACCCATTCTGGTGCTGGTGGAGCCGGATCAGGACGACCGGCTCATGCGCGGCCTCGACATGGGAGTGAACGATTATCTCGTCAGGCCTGTCGACCGGAACGAACTGCATGCCCGGGTCAAGAGCCAGATCCGCCGCTGGCGCTATACCCAGAGCCTGCGCCAGAGCGTGCAGGAATCGATTGAGCTTGCGGTGACGGATCCGCTGACGGGCCTGCACAACCGGCGCTACCTGGAAACCCACCTGACCACGCTCGTGGAGAAATTCGGCAACCGCGGCAAGGCGCTGACGCTGCTGGCGCTGGACATCGACCACTTCAAGTCCGTCAATGACACCCATGGTCATGACATCGGCGACCGGGTGCTCCAGGAGTTCGCGGGCCGCGTGCAGACCGAGGTGAGGGGGCTTGATCTCGTTGCGCGGACCGGCGGCGAGGAGTTTATCGTCGTCCTGCCCTATACCAACGCGTTGCAGGCTGAAATCATCGCCGAGCGCATTCGCGATGCGATCGTGCGGACACATTTCAATATTGGCGAGGACCTGCCGCCGCTTCCGGTAACGGTTTCGATCGGGGTTTCCGCCCTGGACGCTCCGGAAGATGTGCCGGACGACATCCTGAAGCGGGCTGACCTGGCGCTCTACGACGCCAAGAATCAGGGCCGAAACCGCGTCGTTAAGAACGCTGCTTAACACCTGTTAACGGCCAAACTGCCGGATTCAGGCGAAACAGAGCGCCGCCGTCCCCGTGCCCGGCGGGTTAAGGTTAATTTTTGACTAATGCTGCCTGTATTCTGACGTTAACCATTTGTAATAGTTGAATTATTCCACTCGCCGCGTATCTTCCTCCAAGCATTGGCCATCGAACCAGTCTTCGTTTGTTGGGAACGCGAACTGGCGAAATTGGGGGGTTGGGGGCAACCTTCTTCCAGTTCGCAAGGCTCTCCCGCAGTTCTGGTTCCGGTCGCCAAGGCATCGGTTTACCCCTAGGCGTTCAGGTCCGCCGCATCTCCTGACACCTCGGGGTTGGCCGGTCCGTCCGGTTGGAGTGGCCTCCTCGTATTGACCGATTCGGACCGGCCCCTGTTAGTAGAAAGGGAGCGTCCACCCGGCGCTCCCTTTTTTTGTTGGGGTGTTGCTTGTTGCCATCACCCTGCCGCACCCGCAAAGGCGGTTGTCCGGGAGCATAACGCTCAGGACTGTGTCCGTCGCACTGGACTCCCGCCTGCGCGGGAGTGACGGGGGAGTATGATGTGCCGGATTTCGGGGAGCCGCCGTCCCAGACGGCGCTCCCCTCTTCGGTTAGTCCGCTTGCCGCCGATTATTGCGTCCGTCGCACCCGCGGAGGCGGGTGCCCAGGGGCGTTACGCTCAGGACGTTTTCCCGTGGCTTTGGATGCCGCCTGCGCCGGCATGACAGCCCAGCGCTACTTCCCCTTCCAGACCGGGTCCCGCTTCTCCGCGAAGGCCCTTGCGCCTTCAAGCTGGTCTTCGCTGCCGTAGAGGGTCTCGATGGTGGCCAGGCCGCGTTTCATCAGGATGCCGAGGGCATCCTTTTCGGGCAGGTGCATGGTCTTTTCGACCGTCTCCTTGATCGCGGCATAGACCAGGGGAGGGCCGGAGGCGAGGAGGTCGGCGACTTCCCGTGCGCGGTCCATGAGCCGGTCGGCCGGGACGATCTCGTTGATGATGCCCCAGTGCTTGGCCTCTTCTGCGTCCACGACCCGGCCGGTCATGAGCATCTCCATGGCGACGTGGAAGGGGATGCGGCGCGGCAGCTTGATGGTGGCGGCGTCCGCGATGATCCCGGACTTCAGTTCCGGCAGGCAGAACGTGGCGTGTTCGGCGGCGATGATGATGTCGCAGGAGATCATGATCTCAAAACCGCCGCCATAGGCAAGGCCGTTGCAGGCGCACACCACGGGCTTGTGGAGGTTGGGCAGTTCCTGCAGCCCCCCGAAGCCGCCGACACCGTAGTCGCTGTCCGGCGCTTCGCCCTCCGCGGCGGCCTTCAGGTCCCAGCCGGGACAGAAGAACCTCTCGCCGGCGCCGGTGAGGATCGCCGCCCGGTAGTCCGGGTTGTCCCGGAAATCGGCGAAGATGTCGCCCATGATGCGGCTTGTTGCAGCGTCGATGGCATTGGCCTTGGGCCGGTCCATGGTGACCTCCAGCACGCTGCCGCGAACATTTGTCTTGATGGGTTCATCGGTCATTCGGGATTTCCTCCTCAGCCTTGTCTGATCCGTATAAGGGCATCGACCGCCACTGCACCCTGTCCGGGGGCGAGCACCAGTAACGGGTTTATGTCCAGTTCCTCAATCGTGTCTGCGTTGTAGGCGGCGAGGCGGGCGACCGCTTCAATCGCCGCTATGACGGCCTCGCGGTCTCCGCTCTTGCCCCGGTATCCGTCAATCAGGCGCGCTATTTTCAGCCTGCCAAGTGCCCGTTCGATCTCGGCCCGGCTGGTGGGCAGGATCAGCGTGGCGCTGTCCGAAAGCAGTTCGGTCAGGATGCCGCCCGCTCCGATGACGAGGGCCAGACCGAACTGCGGGTCCCGCTTCAGTCCGATGATCAGCTCGCAGACGGCGCCCTGAACCATTTCCTCAACCAGGACCTGGTCACCGAGGGGCGTCATTTTCTTAACCGCGTCCGCCACCTCGGCCTCGGAAGAAAGGTTCAGCGCGAGGCCGCCGGCTTCCGTCTTGTGGGCAAGTTCGCTGCTTGAGATCTTGACCGTGACAGGGAAGCCGATCCGGGCTGCTGCGCTGTCGGCTTCGCACGGCGAACAGACTTCGCCCGCCGGGACCTGGAGACCGTACGAACTGGCGAACTGCTTGCCTTCAAACTCGGTGAGCTGCACCACATTGGCATCCACGGGCGCGGAGGTGATCAGGGAAGGCGGCTCTTCGTTCAGAGCCCAGTTCGCGCCGATATCGCCCGCTGCTTCGACCGCGTCCAGTGCGTCCTGAAGGCCCCGGAGAATGGGAATGCCCGCCGCGTTCAGGCGCAGCTCGGAAACACGTGACATGCTTTCATGATAGTGGACGGTGAGGGCGGCACGGGCACCGGTCTGCTTCTTGGCGTCAATGATGGCGTCGATCGAAGGCTGCCACAGGCTGTCATCCAGGTCCTCGCTTGCCGGACAGTCCATCATCAGGAAGGCATAGTCGAAGCCGCCGCTCATGCCGCCGGCGTAGCAGGTGGTGAGTTCCTCGCGCAGGCCCCAGATGAAGGTGTGATAGTCGAGCGGGTTCTCCAGCTGCACGTAGTCGTTCAGGACGGAGGCCATCATCTGCTTGCTGTGCTCGGGAAACGGCGGGGTTTCCAGCCGCATGGGCTCGATTAGGTCGGCGGCAAGCGCGGCCTCGCCTCCCGAACAGCTCATCGTCACGATCCGGTGGCCGGGAATGGGACCGCCGTAATGCAACAGCGTCAGGGTCTCCAGGAAGGCGCTCAACGAGGCGAGGCGAGCGATGCCGAAGCGCTCAAACAGCGCATCGTAGAGATCATCGGCGCCCGAAAGCGAGTTCGTATGGCTGCGCGTGGTGCGGGCGCCCGCTTCGGACCGGCCGGTCTTGAGGGCGATGACCGGCTTTTGAAGGTTTCTGGCCTTGCGGGCGGACTCGGCGAAGCCCACGACATCCGACAGGCCCTCGATATGGAGGCCGATTGCGGTGATGCGCTCGTCCTCGCAGAGATGGGAGAGTAGCTCGGCCATGCCGACCTGGGCCTGGTTCCCCAGCGTATAGATGCCGGCATAGGGCAGGGTGCGCCCCAGGTTGGCCATGATGCCGGCGATGGAGCCCGATTGCGTGATGATGGCGACACCGCTCTCCACAGGCCCGCCGCCGTAGATGTCCGGCCAGGCTGCGAGGCGGTCGAGATAACTGACAAAGCCGTAGCAATTGGGACCGATGATGGCCATGTCACCGGCCGCCTCGATCAGCTCGGCCTGGAGCTGCGGGCCCTCGCCGCCAACCTCGCCGAAGCCGGAGGCATAGACGACTGCGCCGGCTGTGCCCATTGCTGCCAGGGTCCGCACGGCTTCGATGGAAGGTTCACGGCGGATGGCGATGAAGGCTGCTTCCGGCTTTTCGGGCAAATCGTCGAGAGTGGGGACCGTCGGAATATCTGCAAGCGCGTCCCGCTTGGGGTGGACAGCATAGATCTTGCCTGGAAAGCCGAGCGAGAGCGTGCCCTGCAGGGCAACTTCGGCTTCCGCGCCGCCGATGAAGACAATGGATTTGGGCGAAAGCAACCGGGCGAGGGCGGAGTTGTTAGGCGAGGCCGGCATAGACATCCAGTCCCCGCTTCCTGATCTGGCCTGCGATGATGGCTTTCTGGACCTCCGAAGCTCCTTCCCAGATGCGTTCCACACGGATCCCGCGGTAGAGCCGTTCCACCGGATAGTCCCGTGACACGCCGCGCCCGCCGTGGAGCTGGACGGCCATGTCGACCACCTTTCCGCAGCTTTCGGAACAATGAAGCTTGGCTGCCGAGGCCAGAGCGTGGATGCGCTTGCGGTCGGCGCCCGCATCGATTTCCGCCGCGACCCGGTAAAGCAGGCTCTTTGCCGCCATGATGGAGACGGCCATGTCGGCAAGCATGAACTCCACCCCCTGAAGCGTGTTCAGCCTGGCGCCGAACTGTTCGCGTTCAGACACGTAGGCATTGGCTTCCTCGGCCGCCCGGACGGCCATGCCGCAACAGCGGGCCGCAATAGCGAGGCGGGCCTCGACGAACCAGTCCTTGGTGAGATCGAACCCTTCGCCAACGGCGCCCAGCATGCGGTCGGCCTGGACCCGGAGGTTCGAGATCTCCATTTCGGGATGTCTGTCCACATCGCTCATCATGAAGCGGGGCATGCGCGCGACATTGAAGCCGGGCTGATCACGCTCCACGATGAAAACGGCCGAGCGCTCAGGATCGCCGTCCACATGAGCATGCAGCAGGGTGTATTCGCATTCATCGGCGCCGGAGGCGAACCACTTGCCGCCGTTGATGACGTAGTGATTGCCGTCAAGCACCGCCGTGGTCTTGACGTATGAAACGTCCGAGCCGGCGCCTTCCTCGGTGATGCAGTACGCAAAGCCGGCATCGCCCCGGCAGCCGGGGATGAGGAAATCCTCGATCTGATCGCGCGTCCCGTCCTTGAGGGGCAGGGGCGGCATCCAGACGTAAGCCCAGAGGCCGTTCGTCGCCTTGCCGACCTCCTCGTTCACGATGCACTGCTGCACCATGGTCATGCCCTGGCCGCCATGCTCCCTGGCGTGGTTTACGGCATTCAGTTCGGAGGCGTTGATGGCATCCTTGAGCGCTGCTTTCGCCTCATCGGAGATGGCCTCGTTGCGGTCGGCCTCAAGCTCGAGCGGGTAGAGGTGCTGTTCCGTGAACGCCTTCGCCCGCTCTTTGATCGCGTGGTCTTCGTCAGTGAGACGGAACTCCATGGCTATCCCCCGAGCGGGCGCAGGAGGCTGCGGGAGATGATGTGGCGCTGGATCTCGCTGGTGCCCTCCCAGATGCGCTCCAGGCGGGCATCGCGCCAGATGCGTTCCAGCGGCAGCTCTTCCATCAGCCCCATGCCGCCATGGATCTGGATGGCCTCATCGGAGACCATCTGCAGCATTTCCGTGGAATGCAGTTTGGCCATGGCCATGTCTTCGTCGGTGCAGGTGCCCTGATCCGCTTTCCAGGCGCATTCCAGGGTCAGCAGCCAGGAGGCCTTCATCTGCATGGCCATGTCGGCGAGCTTGAAGGACACGCCTTGGAACTTGCCGATCTGCTGGCCGAACTGGGTGCGCTCGACGGCCCATTGCTTGGAGGCGTCAAGCGCGATCTCTGCGCGGCCGACGCAGCCCGCCGCGATCTGCAGGCGGGTGAAACCAAGCCAGGTGTTTGCGACATCGAAGCCCTTGCCAATCTCGCCCAGGATCTGGTCGGAGGGCAGGCGGCAATTGTCGAACTCCAGGATGCAGTTCTTGTAGCCCCGGTGCGCCACGTTGCGGTAGCCGTCGCGCACGGTGAAGCCCGGTGTGCCCTTGTCGACGAAGAAGGCGGTGATCAGCTTCTTCGGTCCGCGCGGGGTGTCCTCCTCGCCGGTGGCTGCGAAGACGATGGCGTAGTCGGCCCAGTCGGCGTAGCTGATGAAGTGCTTGGTGCCGTTGAGTATCCAGGAGTTGCCGTCCTGTTTGGCCGACATCTTCATACCGCGCAGATCCGAGCCTGCGCCGGGCTCGGTCATGGCCAGACAGTCGGCCCGCTCGCCGCGCACGGTGGGGAAGAGGTAGCGGTCGCGCTGCTCGCCCTCACAGGCCATCAGAATGTTGGACGGCCGCGCGACGCAAGTCCAGTGAAGGGCGTAATTGGCCTTGTTCAGTTCCTTTTCGAACATCACCCAGCTCACCATGTCGAGCCCGGCGCCGCCGACTTCGGCGGGCATGTTGGCGGCGTAGAGCCCCGCCTCGATGGCCTTGGCCTTGATGTCCTTCACGACGTCCGGATCAAGCTCGCCGGTGCGCTCGATCTCGTCCTCGTGGGGCTTCATCTCGTTTTCGACAAACGCCCTGGTCGTGTCGGCTATGAGTTGCTGTTCTTCGGTTACTGCGAAATCCATGTCCGTTGCTCCGCGAGGGTCAGAAGTCGGTGAGGGCGCCGAGGGCACCGGTCTTGAGGGGGACGCCGGCCGCTTTGGCCAGAGCCCAGAATACGGCGGTATCGGAGCCGATAACCGGCATCCCGGCCAGCCGCTCCAGCTCGTCGATGTAAAGATTGGTGCGGCAACCGGCGCCTGTCACCACAATGGCCTCGGCGCCGCGCGGGTTCGCGGCGATCGCTTCCACCGCCGCGCAGACAGTCGCCTGACCCAGGGTGTCGGTGTTGCCACTGCCGATCTCCTTCTCGGGCATGATGCCCTGGTCCGCCAGACTGTCATTGATGACCACGTTGAAGCCGCAGCCGGAGATGAAGGCCTTCCACGCCGCTTTCCAATCCTCGTCGTAGTAGGTGGGAGCGAGCGCGATCTTCCCGGCACCGAGCGCTCTCAGCGCATCCGCGATGGAGGTTCCTGTCAGGACCACCGGGACGCCCGCTGCGGCTGTCAACTGCGCGGCGCCGGCGCGCGCTTCATCTTCGCCACTGAGACCCGCCCAGCCGAAGGGCGTCCCGCACACCGCGATCGCATCGCAGCGGCAGGCGCCCAGGGTTCGGGCGGCCAGGAGCTGCTCCGGCTGGGTCCGGGCGATGCTGGAGAGCCGATAGGTGAAGCCGAACAGGGGGAGGGGGAACTGCTGCGTTCCCACGGGCTCCGCGCACAGAGCGGCGAACTCCTGCGGGCTTGGGTCGAACCAGTTCGGGGGGGATATGAAACCGACATTGGTCACGGGCGCTATGTTACTCCGAGTGATAGGTTTCGGTGTGGCCGTCGACGGAGATCGCCTGGCCGCTGACCATTCTGGACGCAGGCGAGCCGAGATACACCGCCATGTCGGCGATCTCCTCCGGCTCCACGAAACGGCGCATGGACGAGCCGCTGGTATAGTCGTTGCGGACCTCCACCTCGCTGCGGCCGGCAGCCTCGGCTTCCGCTGCGATCACGCGGTCCATGCGCGGACCGGAGACGGCGCCCGGGCAGATGGCGTTGCAGCGGATGTTGAACGGGCCGACTTCGGCGGCGATGGATTTCGTCAGCCCGATCACGGCCCATTTTGCCGCCGCGTAAGGGGTGCGGAAGGGATAGCCGTAGAGGCCGGCGCCGGAAGAGACATTGATGATCGAGCCGGACCGCTGGTCCTTCATTACGGGCACCGCCCGCCGGCAACCGTACATGTGGGAATCGAGGCACACATCGATGCACTGGCGCCAGGCGTCCGTATCCATGTCCTCGATGGCGCAGGTGGGGCCTGCAATCCCGGCATTGTTGACCATGACATCCAGCCCGCCGAGATCATCCTGCGCCGCATCGAACCAGGCATCGAACGCACCCTCGTCCGTCACATCCACGACAGTGGCGCCGATGTCCGCGTGGAGTTCGGTCAGTTCGTCGAGCGCCGCTTGATCAAGGTCACAGACATGCACATGCGCCCCCTGCCGGACAAACGCCTCGGCAACAGCCCGCCCGATCCCCGCCCCACCGGCCGTGATCATGACACGGAGAGGGGAGGTCATCGAACCCGTCCTTTCGCCAACTT
>JBCCEL010000148.1:0-13799 GCA_039030315.1 Pseudomonadota bacterium | reverse complement strand
GTGCGTCTTGAATTCTCACGGGGCAGTACAAGCCCCTCTGGACCTGCCGACCTCTCGATCCAGGTGAGTTCCATGGACTATGACGGATCGGACAAGACTGGGCCACGAGGCACCAGCTCGATACTCTGGACGTTGCGCGGCTCCAGAAACACGCTGAGTCTGATCTTCGAGGATCGCGCGGCAAAAGAGCATTGGAAATCAAACCGAAAAGTATCGGCCGTTCCGGATCTGAGCGACAGCCGGATCAAAATAGAGATCCTCAGCAATACGTTCGAAGGCAGCAGTGATCCGGCAACAAGAAACGGGATCAGCATAAGCCGCGGAGCACTGTCGCTCAGTTCGTTTTTCCTGAACTTTTCCGGACGTGATTTCGAGATCGAGGCGTCCGATCTTGAGGTGGAGACCGGCGCCAACGGTCTGCGCACCTATCGCGGATTGTTCAAGGACGTGGCCAAACCATATTGATCCCGCCAGAACCTGTGCGACCGGGCAGGATCTGCAGGTCAGCAGTTCGCGGCCGTGCTTGCCATCAACCGTCTTGCCTCCCATATTCGACGCATTTGACGCTCTCGAATCCTTCGGGGCCATTTTTCAAAGATGGAGAGGATCGTGGATCTTTCCGGGCAACGGCGCAGCCGCAACCGCCTGCTGAGCCAGTTCAAGATTGCGATTGCCGAGGCGGCTCCGCTCGACGTCGACTGGAAGCGCATCAAGCTGGATGATCCTCTGGCGGCCTATCTGCCTCTGGATCCTGGTGATCTGATCCAGGCGATCAAGACGACAGATCCTTTTTCCCGCGACAAGATCTGGCCGACCAAAGCGGACCTGAGCGCGGCAGGGTCCGTTCGGGACCTGTTTGAGAGGTTGCTGGAAAAATACCGCGCTAATGGCTGCGAAATCATCGTCCCGGAGCGCAAGCCCCCGAAGAAGTGGAGCCCTTGGGACGATCTGGACCACGCCATTGCCTCTTCAGATGTCGATGGCAGCATACCCGCTCCGCATGGGGAAGAGCACTGGTATGATCCTGGCCGGCCGTCACGCGATTGGGAAGACGCAGCACCGCCCCCGGACGAGTCCGGAGCCGCATTCCCGGACGCCGCGGACGCTCCGGGCGAGCCTGACGCAGAAAGACACTCGGGCCCAGCGCCCGCCGCCTCGCCGGGCAGCTACACCCCTTCCCCGGTCAATATCGAAGACCCGGACACACCGCGCGAAGAGGCCGTAATCGTCGACCTCCACTACGCAACCAACCGCAAGGCCACCAACAACATCCTGCCCGACAAGAAGTATGGCCGCGCCTTTCAGAAAACGTTGAACTACGGCCGCGTGGAGGTGAGCATCCCACCTGTGCACGAGGCCGGCGAATATGAGCGCCCGAAATGGTGGAAACTGGAGTTCCGTGAGACGGCCGAAAAACACATCGTCCTCGGGGCTCTTACCACCCTGGAAGAGGATCCGTTCTTCGCCTCGTTGCGCAACAGGGTGCAGGCGCTGGAGAACAAGACGACCTTCATCTTCATTCACGGATACAACGTCGAATTCGGGGATGCGGCCCGCCGGGCGGGACAGATTGCCTTTGATCTCTTCAATATCGGCAATTCAGAAGGAAAGGCGCGCCTGTCCGCCGTCCCGATCCTGTTCAGCTGGCCCTCCGGAGGAGCGCTCAAACACTACGGTTCGGATCTGAACAAGGCCGCCAACAGCCAGTTCTGCCTGGCCGACTTCATCAACGATGTGCGCGAAAGAACGGGCGCAGCATCCATCAACATCATTGCTCACAGCATGGGGAACCGCGCCCTCGTCAGAGCGTTGACCCAACTGGCCCAGGACTACGCTGAACTCTGCCCGTTCCTTGATCAGATCATCATGGCGGCGCCAGACGTCGACCGTGTTCACTTTGAGCAGTTTTCCGAGAAAGTGCTGACGACAGGGACGAGACTGACGCTTTACGCCTCAGACAGCGACTTTGCCATGAAGATGTCCAAGAAGGTCAATGGCGACCCGCGCGCAGGCGATTGCAAGGACGGCATTTTCATACTCGACGGCATGGACTCTATCGACGCCACCGATTGCGGCGAGGACTTGCTGGGTCACTCCTATGTCGGTGGGGAGGATGTCATGGATGACATTCACGAACTCATCACTGCGAACACACCGCCCTCAAAGCGCGATAACCTGGTCGCCATGGGCCAGGCCGACACTCGGCACTGGCGCCTGACACCTGATGACGGCGAGACAGGTGTCCTGGACAGGCTGGGGCGATTGTTCGACCCCTGAGCTTTGCTACGGCTTCAGGGTCAGCAGCGAGCGCGTATTGGCTTCGAACAGCCGGGTCTGCATCCGCGCGCTGAGTTTCGGCTTGTGTTTTGCGAGCCACTTCAGCTGCTCCTCAGGCATGGGCCCTGCTTGCAGCGTGGAGGCGATGACGTTGGGGCCGCCCCAGGTCAACTTGCCGATATTGACCACCTCGCCGGCGCGCACCTCGAACGTGCCGAACCGTCCCGGCTTCCGCAGCAGACTGATCTTCCGGTACCCGTCCCTGCAGTTGGCGTTGATGAAGGCGTATTTGCCCGCATCGATCCTGAACTGGCTGGGGGCATGGACCAGAGCCGAGTTCTTGACGGTGCGGCCGTAGTAGACCTTCTCACCGCCGCCATCCAGTCGTTTCAGCGAGATTGAGACCCCAGGACAGGTGTAGAACCCGCTCGGCATCTCCAGATAGACAATGACGATGCCCTCTTCATTGCCGGCAACTTCGTCCAGAGATATGTCATCGGAGATATTGCCGGCGCATCCGGCAAGCAAGGTCAGGGCGAGCAGACAGAAGGCCAGCAGGCGTGCCGCCGTAACCGCCTTCGATGTGATGCTCCCCCGGACCGGCATTCTCAGGTCCGGGGCGGATTGAGCCGGATGCTGAGCTCTCGCAGCTGGGCCGCCGAAACCTCGGACGGCGCTCCCATCAGCAGATCCTCGGCCTGCTGGTTCATGGGGAACATGGTGACCTCGCGCAGGTTCTCCTCGCCGCATAGCAGCATGACAATCCGGTCGATACCCGGTGCAATGCCGCCGTGGGGCGGTGCGCCATACTGCAAGGCGCGCAGCATGCCGCCGATCTTGTCCTCCAGGACGGCCCGGTCGTATCCGGCAATCGAGAAGGCTTTTTCCATGATTTCCGGCTTGTGGTTCCGGATGGCACCTGAAGAGAGCTCAACACCATTGCAGACGATGTCGTACTGGTAGGCCAGCACTTCCAGCGGGTCGCCATTCTCCAGGGCCTCCAGCCCCCCTTGCGGCATGGAGAACGGGTTGTGGGAGAAGTCGACCTTCTTGTTCTCTTCGTCCCACTCGAACATCGGGTAGTCGACGATCCAGCAGAAGGCGAACTGATCTTCATCGATCAGCTCCAGTTCCTCGCCGACCCGTGTACGGGCTGCTCCAGCGAAAGCCACGAACTTCTTCGGCACACCGCAGACGAAGAACACGGCGTCCCCGTCGCCCAGACCTAGCTGCTCGCGCACCGCGGCGGTGCGCTCCTCGCCGATGTTCTTGGCGATCGGCCCGGCCCCCTCGCCATCCCTGAAGAAGATGTAACCAAGGCCCGGCTGACCCTGCTTCTGGGCCCAGCCATTCATGCGGTCACAGAAGGCACGGCTGCCCCCGGTCTTCGCCGGAATGGCCCAGACGCGAACATTCTCGTCCGCTTCAATCTGGCCGGAGAAGATCTTGAAGCCTGAGCCGGCGAAGTGTGTGGTGACGTCTTCCATGACGATCGGGTTGCGCAGGTCAGGCTTGTCATTGCCATACTTGGCCATGGATTTTGCGTACGGGATCCGCGGAAACTCCGGTGTTACGCGCTTGCCGTCCGCAAACTCGACGAAGAGGTCCCGCAGTACAGGCTCAACCGCGTTGAAGACATCCTCCTGGGTCACGAAGCTCATTTCCACATCGAGCTGGTAGAACTCCCCGGGAGAGCGGTCGGCACGGGCATCCTCGTCGCGGAAGCACGGGGCGATCTGGAAATAGCGGTCGAAGCCGGCGATCATGATCAGCTGCTTGAACTGCTGCGGCGCCTGGGGCAGCGCGTAGAACTTGCCCGGATGCTGGCGGGCCGGCACCAGGAAGTCCCGCGCCCCCTCCGGCGAAGAGGCAGTCAGGATCGGGGTCTGAAACTCGAAGAACCCGGCATCGGTCATCCGGCGGCGGATGGAGGAAATGATCTCCGCGCGTCTCATGATGTTCTGGTGCAGCTTCTCCCGGCGGAGATCGAGGAAACGGTAGGTCAGGCGGGTTTCTTCCGGATAGTCCAGCTCGCCGAACACCGGCAGCGGCAGCTCCTTGGCGGCGCCGAGCACTTCCATGTCGGAAACGAAGATCTCAACCTCGCCTGTCGGCAGGTTCGGGTTGATCGTGTCGTCGGAACGGGCCTTCACAGCACCGTCCACGCGGATCACCCACTCGGACCGCACTTGCTCAGCCTTGGAAAAGGCAGGCGAATCCGGGTCGGCAACGACCTGTGTGATCCCGTAATGATCTCGCAGATCGATGAAGAGCACCCCGCCATGGTCGCGCACCCTGTGCACCCAACCGGAAAGGCGGACATCGCTGCCGACATCGGCCGCGCGCAGGTCATTGCAGGTGTGGGAACGGTAGGCGTGCATGGGCTGAGCTCTTCAAGGGAAATGGTGATTTTCAAAGGAAATCTGCGGGCTGCGCCCGCCGGGCGGGACAGGTGCATGCGAGCCGGGATTTGTCAAGATGGATGGTGAGGCGAACCGGAGATGAGAGGCGTGAGAATCTATCGATCTCACGTTGAACCGCGCCTCACGCCTCGTCGACGCGGTACCACTCAAAGGTGCGAATGCAGTAGACGATGAACCGGAAGAGGTCATTGTAATTGTAGTCAGGCCCCTCCCGTTCCAGGAAATCCGCCAGGTAATTTCGAAACTGTTCGTATGCGCTCTGGATTTCAGCATTTGTCGGGATCCTGACTTTCTGCTCAGGATCGACAGCGGACGGGTTCAGGAAATCCCGGATGAGCTTGATATAATTCTCCGGCTGATCGTCATGAACGGCAATGTCGTGGCCTTTGATGTTGGAGATGAAGTCATGATAGCGGCCGCGATCTGACTCCATGATGAGGCTTGCTCGAGACGGCGAGGCATCGCGAACATCCCCGACGTACCAAGTGTAGGATGAGCCAAGATAAAGCCCAAGCTCCAGCGGAACGTTGAATCGCGGCAGGTTCGTTTCACCATCCACCTCCACCCGGCAGAGGTCGTGGATCGCAAACTGGCACTCCGACATGATGTTGACGATATTGCGGAACCGTCGCCCCGGGGACTCTTCCCGGGCACAGCGCGGAAAGTAGCCGCAACTGAGGACAGTAAACATGATGACCGGCAACGTCCCGGTAAGATATTCCGGGTCGTAGGGACAATTGATGTAGACAGAATTCTCCGGCGTGCGCCGCAGCCCCTCGGACATTGCTCTTCCCTCTTAGAAGATCAGCGGGAAGCTAGGCGACGGTTGGTCTGCTCGATCAGCTGGGCAAAATCATCATCGGAATATTTGCCCTGATGGATCGGGGCAAAATTGATCTGGCCGCTGGCCGGAATTCCGACGGAGATTGGTTTCGGTTCGCTGTGATTAGGCATAGTGCGGGCGTCACGCTGTTCCGGTTGGACTTTTGATCTCTTCGGCTCACTCATCGCACTGACGCTGGACCGGTAGATCACCAGTCCCTCACTTTCGAACTCGTATTCCAATCCTACCCCACACACCGTTATCAGGGTGTTAAGCAGGCCGGTCAGCTTGAGATCGGAAACGCCCCGGTACGCTAGGCCGAACGGAACATTGTTTCGCTCGCCGTTCAGTCCTCTATCTTCATAGAGCAAAAGCGCAAACTCTCCCCCTCCGAAACTCGCATGAGCGTCGCGGGCAAACTCGGCCACAATATGACGGATATTTCTGTCGGACTGGAATTGGCAGCCAAACCATGTCGAGGTGACGAGCGCGAACAGTCTGGGATGGAATTTTTCGCAATCCATCCGCGTCAGCAGGGAACCGTCCCTCTCCACGGCACCGGCGAGCAAGCTGTTCTGCAAAACCGTCTTAACTGTGTTGGGCACCTCGTTCCTAAATGAAATGCTGCCTCCATTGCCACCTTTCGGAGGCGAGAGCTGGGAGCCGGCCTTTAGTGCTTGTTTTAGTTCTTCGCCCCCAACGAAATCTTGCATTAGAAAACTTCCTCTTCCACCGCTTTTGACTTGGCGCCCCACCGACCAGTCTCGGCAAGTCCATAACGTTAACCAATTTATCTGACTCCAGCACCACGTGCTAGTTAAAACACGTTCCATGTTCCGGTACAAAACCGAAACTTGTGGGCATTTAGGGACTTGAAGCGTCAGAAACGCGCGCAAAATCAACGCAACGGTCAAACAAACAGGGAGCGGGCTTGGAACTGGACAAACCCGGCGCGCATCAGCTTCACACCCAAAATGTAGTCATTGCACCGACAAATTCAACCGACAAGCCCCCGGCCACCGCTTCAAGAGAACCGGTTACTCCGCGGGAAACCCTTGGGCGGAAGCCTTCCGGCTTGCGCCCGTTTGCCTATCCAATCACGCAGTCTGTCCACCGTCCAGGTTCGGCCTGACGAGCCCTGCCAGGTGAGGCCCTCGGCGAGCTTGAAGGTCTTGGTGTCCGAGAGGCCGCCATCCTTATAAGCCTGGAGCTTGTTGCCGCGACCGCGCGTCATTTCCGGCAGATCTTCAAGCGGGAAAATGAGCAGCTTGCGGTTCTCGCCAATGACGGCGACGTGGTCGTCCCCCTCGGCAAGGCGCTTGCAGCTCTGGGCCTCGACCGGCGACTTCACGTTCAGGACCTGCTTGCCCTTGCGCGTATTGGCAACCACTTCAGCTTCCGGCACGACAAAGCCGCGCCCATCGCTGGAAGCGACGATCAGCCTGGCGTCCGTTCGGTGCACCATGAGCGCGACGATGTCGTCGCTGGCGTCGATATCGGCCATAAGGCGTACCGGTTCCCCGTGACCGCGCCCGCCGGGCAGACGGTCGACCCCGATTGTGAAGAACTTGCCGGAGGAAGCGAAGAGCACGAGCTTGTCGGTCGTCTCCGCGTGGAGCACGAACTTGCCCTTGTCCCCGTCCTTGTAGGAGAGCCCGCCGGTGTCGGCGAGATGGCCCTTCATGGCGCGGATCCAGCCTTTTTCCGAACAGACAACAGTGACCGGCTCCTTTTCGATCATGGCCGCTTCCAGATCGAAATCGCCCTGCGGCGCCTGGGCAAAATCGGTGCGGCGGCGCCCGAGATCGGTCTTCTTGCCGAACTTTTCACGGGTCTCCCGGATCTCGTCAGCAATCTTCTTCCACTGCTTGTCGTCGGAGCCGAGCAGCGCATTGAGCGCCTTCTGCTCTTTCGTCAGCTTGTCATGCTCGGTCCTGATCTCCATTTCCTCAAGCTTGCGCAAGCTCCGCAGGCGCATGTTGAGGATGGCTTCGGCCTGAACGTCCGTCAGCTTGAACGTCGCGATCAGGCTCGCCTTGGCATCATCCTCCTCGCGGATGATGCGGATGACCTCGTCGAGATTGAGATAGGCAATGAGATAGCCGCCGAGCACCTCAAGCCGGTGGGCAATCTTCTCCAGCCGGTAGGTCGTGCGGCGGACAAGCACTTCCTTGCGGTGCTCGAGCCATTGGAGCAACACATCGCGCAAGGACAGCACATTCGGCACAAGCCCGCGCGACAGCACATTCATGTTGAGCGAGATGCGCGCCTCAAGATCGCTCACCTTGAACAGCGATTCCATGAGCACGACCGGATCGACATTCTTGCTCTTGGGCTCCAGCACGAGGCGGATGTCTTCGGCGCTTTCATCGCGGATGTCGGCCAGCAGCGGCAGCTTGCGCGCCTGCATCAGCTCAGCCACCTTCTCGATGAGTTTGCCCTTCTGCACCTGGTAGGGCATTTCGGTGACCACAATCTGCCAGGTGCCCCGCCCCAGATCCTCGGTCTGCCAGCGCGCACGCACGCGGAAGGCGCCGCGTCCCGTCCGATAGGCCTCCGCGATCGCATCGCGCCCATCGATCACGATGCCGCCGGTGGGGAAGTCTGGCCCCGGCACGAAATCCACCAGCTTCGAAACGGTGGCGTTCGGATGCTTGATCAGGTGCAGCGCCGCATCGCAAAGCTCCCCGGCGTTGTGGGGCGGTATGGAGGTCGCCATGCCCACCGCAATGCCGCTTGACCCGTTGGCCAGAAGGTTCGGGAATGCCCCGGGCAGAACAATGGGTTCAGCGTCTTCGCCGTCATAGGTCTCGCGGAAATCGACTGTATCCTCATCGATGCCATCGAGCAGCGCCATGGCGACAGCCGTCAGGCGCGCCTCGGTGTATCGCATGGCAGCCGCGTTATCGCCGTCGATATTGCCGAAGTTCCCCTGCCCGTCCACCAGCGGGTAGCGCACGGCAAACTCCTGAGCGAGCCGGACAAGCGCATCGTAGACAGACTGGTCACCATGCGGGTGATACTTACCGATTACATCACCGACCACGCGGGCGCATTTCTTGAAGCCCTGCTCAGGGTTGAGCTTGAGTTGGCGCATGGCGTAGAGCAGGCGCCGGTGGACCGGCTTCAGGCCATCGCGCACATCCGGCAACGCCCGGTGCATGATGGTCGACAGCGCATAGGCCAGATAACGCTCTTCCAGCGCCTTGCGCAGATTGATGCTTTCAACGCCGTCTTCGGGCGGGGGGGAAATGATCTCGCTCATAGGCGTCTGATCTATCTGATTTGCTTGAGTCGTGAAACGCGGGACTACGCTGAAACCACAGCATTTGTGCGGCACACAAGCGTTCCGCATCCTTGACCAGGTCAACCGGACTGCAACAGCGCTCTGGCATTAGTCCCCGGGAACAGGTAACTCGCGGGAGGCCGCGCAACTCAGCAGACGGCTGGAGGCAAGCCATGATCGTGAAGCTCTTACAGCATTTCGGGTTCTGGGTGGCAGTCGCGTTCGTAGGTGGCGGCGGAACGTTTATGGCTATCGTTGGCCACGAGCAGTACCGGGAGAGCCAGTTTGAAAGTTCGGGGACTGTAGCCGCCGGCAGCGTTCTATCAAAGCGAATCGAGACTGACTACGACGAAGGAAGACGTTACGATACTCCCATGATCGCCTTTCGTTTCAAGCCCGCAAACGGTTCGCCGGTAACCGGAGAGAGCAAGATCCGGCCGGGCCTCTACGAAACATTGAAAGCCGGAGACCAGATCGACGTGCTTTATCTCCCCGACGATCCAGAAACGAACCGGTTGGTGAGCGCTCAGCCCATGAGCGGGAGCGGAGCGGCAGTTATCATGGGGCTGGGCGGCCTCTTTGTCTTACTGGGCCTGCTTCTTCTAAGAGCAGTTGTGCGTCAAACCGCCAAAGAGAGCGTCTGACGAATTAAGGCTGCCGGACGTGGCGGCCTTCGTGTCCAGAGCGCAAGACATCGGGATCCGCGAAATGAAACCCAAAAACCTTCTCATCATCATGTCGGACGAACACTCCTTCGAGACCTCGGGCTGCTACGGCCATCCGATCGTCAAGTCGCCAAACATTGATGCGCTGGCCGCACGAGGGGTGCGGTTCACCAATGCCTACACCCCTTCCCCGATCTGCGTTCCAACGCGGGCCGCGATCCAGACCGGGCGTCATGTGCATGAGATCGGCACCTGGGACAGCGCCACACCCTATAACGGCTCGCCGCCCTCCTGGGGGCATGAACTGGTTGTCCAGGGACGAAGGTCCGTTTCCATCGGCAAGCTGCATTTCCGCAGCAAGGAGGACGACAACGGCTTTGACCCGGAAATCTGTCCCATGCACGTGGTCAACGGCCTCGGCTGGATCCAGGGCCTGCTGCGCGATGAGCTTCCGGACAACTCCGCAGATGCCCGGGAATATGCGGAAATGATCGGCCCCGGCGGATCATCATACGTGGAATATGACCGGCGCGTCTGCGCTGAAGCCTGCAACTGGCTGGAGTATGAGGCCGGCCGGGAGGACACGCCCTGGACGGCGTTCGTCTCCATGGTCGCGCCGCACTACCCGCTGACACCGCCGGACGAGTTCGGCGCACTCTACGACCCCGCAGAAATGGACGAACCGCGCGACCCCGGGGCCTGCGACCGGCACCCCTATCTGAGGGAATTCAAGAAGTTCTGGAACTATGAGGACTATTTCACGCCGGAAAGCCGCGCCGTCGCCCGGGCGAGCTACTACGGGCTCATCTCCTATCTGGACGACAATGTCGGAAAGATCCTGAAGGCCCTCGACGCCTCCGGCCAGGCAGATGAGACGGTGGTCATCTACACCTCGGATCATGGCGACATGATCGGCAACCACGGTCTCTGGGCCAAGTGCACCATGTATGAGGACAGCGCCGGCGTGCCGCTCATCATGGCAGGTCCTGGCATTGCGGAAGGCGAGGTCGCCGAGGATGTCTGCACGCTGCTGGACCTGCATCCGACCGTGATGGAGGTGGCCGGCATTGAGCCGAAGCTGGACGCCGCTCCGCGGGCGGGCGTTTCGCTGTTCTACGTTGCCGCCGGCAAGGCGCCCGGCCGCACCATCCTCAGCGAATACCATGACGGCGGCAGCACATCAGGCTTCTACATGGCGCGCTGGGACAAGTGGAAATACGTGGATTACCTCGACTATCCGCCGCAACTGTTTGACCTGCAAGCAGATCCCCTGGAACTCGACGACCTCGGCGAGAGCCCTGCACACGCGCACGTCCTGGCGGAAGGCCGCGAGCGGCTGGAAGCGATCCTCGATCCGGAAGCCACCAATGCGCGCGCCCTCGCCGAACAGGCCGCCCGCGTCGCCCAACATGGCGGCCGCGAGAAGCTGCTGGCGCACGGCACCTTCGGCTACACCCCGATCGAAGGCTCGACCTGACCCCTCGCCCGCCTCGCCGGATCAGGCGAGTTCGGCCTGGTGGGCTGCCGCCAGCTCGGCCATCGAGTTGAAGCAGAAGTCAATGTCCGGCATCTCGCCCGGATCGCGGGTCGCGCCAAACCCTTCCTGATCATGCCGCCGGTAGATCCAGCATTTGGACAGACCATGGCGCGTTGCCGGCACATGGTCATGAAACAGGCTCTCGGCCGTGTGCAGGATCTTGTCCTTCGCGATGCCCCGGCGCTTCAGATGGCCGAGCATGTACTCAAAATTGCGGTCTGACGGCTTATAGGAACCCACGTCCTGGGCGGTATAGATGGCATCGAAATCGACCTGCAGCTTTGCGTTGCTGAAGGCGAAACTGGCATTGTCCACATTGGACAGGATGATCAGCTCAAAGTGCTGTTTCAGGTATGCCAGGGCGTCGGCGCTGTCGGGAAAGGCCGGCCAGTGCTCGATCGACTGCCCATAAGTCTCGCATTCTTCCAGCGTCACAGCCACACCCCATTCCTCCGCCAGGCGCTTGTAGACGATGCCGAGAAGCTCGCTGTACCGGCAGGCAGGTGTCCAGCGCTGCTGAGTGGCCTCATGATAGCTGTGCGCCTCCAGTACCTGGTCACGCGTAAGCTCGCGGGACACTCGGTCCGTCAATGGCTTCAGACCGGCAATCATTCCGGATTCCCAATCGATCAGGGTCCCGTAGCAATCGAACGTAAGGGCCTTGAAATCAGATAGCTGCATCGCTCTTCTCCATCATTCCGCCCGCAGAGCGACCAGCTCTGTGGCAACGTCTGGCGCAAGCGATACCATCAAATGACAAGGCTTGGTGTGCTGCTCAGCCGAACTTGTTTGCCGCAGAGCCGAAAGTCAGCGGGTTCGCGCAAACTCGCGCGGACTTTGCCCGAAATGCGCGTTGAAACGGCGCGTGAAGGCAGAAGCATCCTCATAGCCGACATCGGCCGCAATGACACTGACGGGATAATCCGTGTTGACCAGCAACGTCCGCGCGCGGTCCATCCGGCGCCCCGTGAGGTAGGCGCTGGCAGAAAGACCGGTGCATTTCTTGAACAAGGCCTTGAACTGACTGACGCTGAGATGGGCGGCAGCTGCTAGGTTCTCAACCGGATGCGTCACGGAGAGATCTTCCTCCATCAGGGAGACGGCCCGCAGGATGCGCCTGTCCAAACGCCGGGAGAACGCCTGCTGCTCGAGCAGCCGGAAGAAGAGCTGATAGAGAAGCCGGCCGGTGTCCGGGTCAGCCGAGTTCCTGAGCTGCACGTCCGCATAGACGCAGAATGCCAGCAGGTCTTCAGCGATCGTAACGCACGGGTCCTCAAGCTGCTCGGCGTTTGCCGGCAGGGTCTCCATGTCCGCCACCAGGAAGCGCGACTTCTCAGGTGCTGCGTAGCGGTGGATTTGCCCCGCCCTGATGACGACGCAGCTCCCGACCGGCACCTTCAGGTCATCGTCCCCGAACCCGATCTCCATCGCACCGTTCAGGGGCACCACGACCTGATGATGCTCGTGCGCGTGGGTGTCCTGCGACAGGGTGTAGGTTCGCACCGAAAGGATCCCGGCGGGACTGGCAGAGGCAATCGTCAAGCTCGATTTCCTGTTTGCAGGCCCTCATCCGTCAGGGCCGCGGCGCTGGTGAAGCAACCACCTGAATAGCTCAAAATCAGGCTCCAGCGTTAGGGGGATGTGAACCGTGTTGTTTGACCGGATGTTCAGCCCCCTCCTCTATCCTTGCCTAGGGAATTTGGGGAGAGGCAACATGGGACCGCAATCCAACACCGCAAACCGGCGAAACATGGCGCTGCTGGTTTACCTGCTCTGCGGAGCGATGGTTATTGCCTTTGCGGCGTCCAATCTGTTTGTACTGACCACTGCGGGGAGTTCCTCTGACCAGGTGCGCCTGCAGGCCGAGCGGGATCTGGTGAAGAACGAGATAGACCGGCAGACCGAGATCGTCGCCCGCGATCAGTCGCAGATTTCCCACTGGGACGTGACCCTCAAGGCGCTTGGGCCCCGGATCGACATGGGTTTCGTCTACCGCGAGATCGCCGACTGGCTGTGGGATGATTTCGGTATCCAGTCCTCGGTCATTGTTTCAGCAGACGACAAACCCAGGGTCACGGTGTTCAAGAACAAGATCCTGGCAGCAGAAGCCGGACGCAAGGCGATAGAACAGAACACCGACCTGGTCGCCGAGGCGCGCGCCCTGTACATGCAGCACCGCAAGCCGAAGGACGGTGGCTTTGCGATCCTTCAGCATCCCATCCGCTCCGACAAACCGATCTACGTCTCCGATGTACGGCCGGTGGAAGGCCAGATCAGCGGTGGAAAGTGGAAAATTTAGTCAAGTTTTTTCTCCTTTTCGTGTGTGCAAGAGGCGGGAGGAAAAAAAATCGTTCGTGCGTGCACGTTAATTCCGAGAGAAGTCTCTTCGTTGCATCAATCATGATTCTTTCCCGGAAACGGCCGAGGCAGACACGAGAACAAAAAGGGCGGGAGATTGAAAACAGGGATTTAGTGAAGCCCTGAAAACTTTGGACTCCTTTCAGCCAAGGGAGTAGAAAGAAATTCGTCAAATCATCGCTTTCCCAAATTCGAAAAATATGCGCGAGTGCCATCGCCAATTTTCTATGATCAGCGCTCGTGGGTATTTTCTTTGGCAAAGAGAGAAAACTTTGAGAGGCTGTGTCAACTTTGCTGCTACCCCTTTAATTTGGCATATTGAAACGGATCAATCACCCGGATGAAAGACCTCCTTCCATCCTCCCCATCTTTTTTGCTCGCGTCGTCCTTTCCAAAATGAATCGCATGCTTTCATGCTTTTGAACCACAT
>JBCCEL010000147.1:0-13868 GCA_039030315.1 Pseudomonadota bacterium | reverse complement strand
GGCGGCTACAAGCAGTCCGGTTTCGGCGGCCGCGACAACGGTCTTCATGCCCATGACCAGTTTACCGAGACCAAGACGATCTGGATCGACATTTCCGACAAGGCGCCGGAGGAGAACGTGGGATGACCGCCGCCGCCGTTGAAGCCAGGGGCAGCCGCCGCGGCGGCCGTCACAACCGCAGGGCCGAGCGCCAGGATGTGCGCGAGACCATGCTGCCCGGCCTGAAGCGCAACCTGCCGCTGGTCGAGCCCATGACGCCGGAGCAGGTCGAGCGCATCGACAATGCCTCCATGGATATCCTCGAGAACGTCGGGGTCATCTTCCGGGATGACATCGCGGTGGAGGACTGGAAGCGGGCGGGCGCGAAACTCGATGGTGACCGGGTCTTTCTGGACCGGGGCATGGTGCGCGAGCTGGTCGCCTCCATCCCTTCAGACTTCACCTACCATGCGCGCGATCCCAAGAAGAACGTGGCCCTTGGCGGTCCGAACTCGATCTTCGTGCCCATGACGGGAGCGCCCTATCTGCGTGATCTCGACGACGTGCGCCGCGGGCCGACCCTCGACGACCTCGCCATGTTCCACAAGCTCTCGCACATGCTGCCGGCAATCCATTCGTCCGCGCACCACATCGTCGAGCCCATGGACCATGTGGTGGCGCACCGGCACCTGCGCATCACCTATTCCTCCATGAAGTATTCCGACAAGACCTTCATGGGCATGACCACATCAGGCAAGAATGCCGAGGACGTGCTCGACATGTGCGCCATCCTCTTCGGGGCGGAGTATATGGAGACCCACCCGGTGGTCACGGGCAACTGCAACGGCAACTCGCCACTGGTCTGGGACGAGACCATGCTGAGTGCCATGCGGGCGTTCAACAAGCGTAACCAGCCCGTGCTCTGCTCGCCCTTCGTGCTGGGCGGGGCCAACACGCCTGCTTCCACGGCGCCTGCCGTGGCGCAGCTCAATGCCGAAGCGCTCTCGGCGCTGGCCTACACGCAGGTCGTCCGCAAGGGCTGTCCTGCCATCTACGGACATTATCTCTCGACGGTCTCCATGCAGTCCGGTGCGCCCATGGCGGGTACGCCGGAAATCAGCCTGATGAACTTCATGATCGGCCAGATGGCGCGCCACTACAATGTGCCCTGGCGGACATCGAACACCCTCGGCGGCTCCAAGATCCTTGATGCCCAGGCCGGCTATGAGAGCTCCACGACCCTGATGGCCGCCCTCATGTCCGGTGCCAATTACATCTGGCATTCCGCCGGCTGGAACGAGGCGGGCATGCATTGCTCGGTCGCCAAGTTCATGCTCGATGCCGAACAGTGCGCCATGGGCCACCGCATGACAGAAGGCGTCCGTTGGGACGATTTCGACGAGGCCATCGCAGCAGTGAGCGACATCGGGCCTGGCGGCCACTATCTCGGCCATCCGCACACTCTGGAGAACTTCCAGCGGGCATTCTTCATGCCCAAGCTGTTCGACAACAACTCCATCGAGCAATGGATTGCCGACGGATCAAAGGACGCTACCACGCGCGCACTGGAACAGGCCCGCGCCCTTCTGGCCGAGTACGAGGAGCCGAAACTGGACCCGGCAACCGACGAGGCGCTCTGGGACTACATCAACCGCCGTGAGCGGGAGATCCCGGCAGTGGACGCGCTCAACACCGAACACTAGACGGCCATGCGCATTTCGGAGATCCATATCCACCAGAAGGATCTGCCGGTGGCGGGCGGCCCCTACACCATGGCCAATGCCAGGGTCACGGCCCTGGACACGACAGTGGTTGAAATCCGTACCGACAAGGGTCTGACCGGCTGGGGCGAGACCTGCCCTGTCGGGCCCACCTACCAGCCGAGTCACGCGCTCGGAGCCCGCGCGGCGCTGGAGGAAATGGCCCCGGGTCTGATTGGCGCGAAGGTGGATGGGCCGCGCCCGGTCCGGGCGCTGATGGATGGCCGCCTCAACGGACACAACTACGCCAAGGCGGCGATCGACATTGCCGTTTTCGATCTCATTGGCAAGAAGCTGGGCGTGCGCGTCTGCGATCTCCTGGGCGGCGCACTAATGGAAAAGGTGCCGTCCTATTATGCGACCGGCGTCGGTGACCCGGACGAAATCGCCCGCATCGCGGAGGAAAAGGCCGCCGAGGGCTATCCCCGCCTGCAGATCAAGGTTGGCGGCCGCCCTGTGGACCTGGACATCGAGACCATCCGCAAGGTTTACGAGCGGGTCGGCAACGCTGTCCGTCTGGCGGTTGACGGCAACCGCGGCTGGACCACGCGGGATCTCCTCCGGGTCAGCCGGGAGTGCCCGGAAATTCCATTTGTCATCGAACAGCCCTGCAACACGATCGACGAGATTGCTGCGGTGCGCAGCCAGATCTCGCACGCTATCTATCTCGATGAGGCCACCGAGGATCTCAATACGGTCCTGCGCGCCGTCTCGATGGGCGTCTGCGACGGCTTCGGCCTGAAGGTCACGCGTCTTGGCGGCCTCTCGTCCATGGCGGCAGTCCGTGACATCTGTGCCGCCCGCGCCATGCCCCACACATGTGATGACGCCTGGGGCGGCGACATCATCGCCGCGGCCTGCACCCATATCGGCGCCACGGTCGAGCCGCGGCTTCTCGAGGGAGTCTGGCTGGCCCAGCCTTACATCGAAGGCCACTACGACGATGCAAACGGTATCCACATCGAGGCTGGCCATATCGCGGTCCCCGAAGGCCCGGGCCTTGGCATCGTTCCGGATCCGGGCGTCTTCGCCGCTCCTGCTGCGTCATTCGGTTGAGGGTCGAGTGCAATGAAACTTGACGGGCGCAAGGCACTGGTCACTGGAGCAGCGGGCGGCATCGGTGCTGCGGTGGTCCGGCGTCTCCAGGCTGAGGGTGCGAGCGTCGCCGCCGCAGATATCGATCCGGGCGCCAGTCCCGCCGAAGTGCATCTCCCGGGCGATCTGACCGATGCGGCCTATTGCGACGGGCTACCCGCCGCTGCAGCCGAACAGCTGGGCGGTCTCGACATCCTCATCAACAATGCGGGCATCATCCGCCGCGGACCACTGACCGCGGCCACGGATGAGGACTACCGCCTCTCCATGGCCATCAACGTGGAAGCGCCGTTCCGGCTCTGCCGCGCCGCCATCCCGATCATCGAAGAAAACGGCGGAGGGGCCATCGTCAACACCGCATCCTGCTGGGGAGTCCATCCCGGGCCGAACCATCCGATCTATGTCATGTCCAAGGCTGCGCTGGCCTCGCTAACGCAATGTCTTGGCCGCGATCACGCCCATCAGGGCATTCGCGTCAATGCGGTCTGCCCGAACGAAGTCGACACCCCAATGCTGCGCACCGGCTTTGAGATCAGGGGGCTCGATCCCCAGACCGCCGTTTCAGAGCTCGGGGCAACAGTGCCTCTGGGCCGCATCGCCCAGCCTGAGGACATTGCTGACGTGATCCTGTTCCTGGCTTCAGATGAGGCCCGCTACATGTGTGGCGCCCTGGTCGAGGTCAATGGCGGGAAGCCGGTAGGATGAGCCGGTTTGAGGGAAAGGTCGCGCTGGTCACCGGCGCCAGCAGCGGCATCGGCCTCGCCATTGCCGACAGGCTGGCCGTGGACGGTGCGAGTGTCTTCACCGCCCAGCGCAGCGAGGCTTCCAAGCATGCTTCGATCACGGCCGATTTCACAGATCCTGAGGCACCGGCAAAGGTCATGGGGGAGCTCGCGGACTCGGCAGGCCAGCTCGACATCCTCATCAACAATGCCGGACTTATGCTGGAGGGGACAGCGGAGGATATGTCAGCAGAGGACTGGGGGAAGACCCTCCAGGTCAATCTTACGACGCCGTTCCTCCTGATCAAGCATGCCCTGCCGTTTTTGCGCGAGGCCGGCGGTGCCATCGTCAACATCGGCTCGATAGAGGGGCTCGGGGCCAATCCGCGACATCCCGCCTATTGCGCCTCGAAAGCCGGTTTACACGGCCTGACCCGGGCGATCGCCGTCGATCATGGCTCCGATGGCATTCGCTGCAATGCGGTTGCTCCGGGCTGGATCGACACGCCCCTCAACCTCGACTTTGTCCGGTCGATGCCGGAGCCGGAGGCTTTCCGGGAGCGTATCGGAACCTTGCATCCGGTTGGCAGGACAGGCGCGCCGGGAGAGGTCGCCAATCTTGTCGCCTGGCTCGCCAGCGAGGAAGCAGCCTTTGTCACCGGCCAGGTCTTCACGGTCGATGGCGGTCGAACCGCGAAACTGAGCCTGCCATGAAGGTTTCAAGACTTCCCGTGGATACCGGGCCGGCGGGCTGGAACGCCATTCTTCCGCCTTGGGACCCCAACCCGGAACTGGCCGAAGCCATCACCGCGGACTGGCTGATCATCGGCGCCGGGTTTGCCGGCCTTTCCGCCGCCCGCCGGCTGACGCAGCTTTGTCCTGGTGACCGGATCGCCCTTCTGGAAGCCACCCGGATTGCGGAAGGGCCTGTCGGACGGAACTCCGGCTTCATGATCGATCTGCCGCACCACCTGAGTTCGGACAATTACGCTGGTGCAGATGCCGGCCAGGAAGCACAGCAGATCGCCCTGAACCGTGAAGCGATCGCATTCGCCAGATCGGCAGCCGAAGAGTATGGCTTCGCGGCAGACGTGGTCGATCAGTGCGGCAAGGTGAACGCGGCCGCCACGCCCAAAGGCGTGGAGCACAATCAGGTGTATGCAGAGCATCTTGCCGGTCTTGGCGAGGACCACACGCTGCTGGACGCAGCGGCCATGCGGGAACTGACCGGGTCCGACTATTACCTCGGCGGTCTCTACACGCCGGGCACTGCCATGCTCCAGCCGGCGGCCTATGCGCGGGGACTGGCCGCCGGGTTGTCGGCCAGGGTGGAGATCTATGAATCATCTCCGGTCCTGGAAGTGGAGAGCGTCGCCGGAGGTCATCGCGCGCAGACACCGCTTGGTTCGGTCGAAGCGCCGAGGGTCATCCTGGCCACGAACGGGCACGCGGAAAGCTTCGGCTTCTTCAAGCGACGCCTCGTTCACGTGCACCTGTTTGCCTCCATGACACGGGTGCTGACCACCGAGGAGATCGCGCTTGTCGGCGGAGACCGCAAGTGGGGACTGACCCCGTCTGATCCCGCAGGAACAACAGTCCGCCGCATCAGCAGCGCAGCGGGTGACAGAATTGTTGTCCGCAACCGGATTGCCTATTCCCCCTCGCTTGAGACCAGTCCCCAGCGCGTGCAGGCGTTCGGCCGGGATCAGGACAGGGCGTTCGCCGCCAGGTTCCCGGCCCTGAACGGTATGGACATGGAATACCGCTGGGGTGGCCGGCTTTGCCTCAGCATGAACGAGGTTCCGGCCTTCGGCGAAGTCGAAGAGGGCATCTTCGCGGCCTGCTGCCAGAACGGACTCGGCGCTGCGCAAGGAACTATCTCGGGCATCCTCGCCGCTGAGCAGGCGTCCGGCCAAGCATCAGACCGGTTGGAAGCCCTGACTGCCGGGCCGGAGCCGAAGCGGCTGCCGCCGGAACCCCTCGCGCGGATCGGGGCGACCGCCTCAATCAGATGGAAGGAGTTCCGCGCAGGCCGGGAAATCTAGCCGTCCGCGCGGATCACATATTCGGATAGTTCGGGCCGCCAGCTCCTTCCGGAACTGTCCAGTTGATGTTCTGCGCCGGATCCTTGATGTCGCAGGTCTTGCAGTGCACGCAGTTCTGCGCGTTGATCTGGAACTGCGGGTTCTTGCCGTCGTCGTCGTAGAGCACTTCGTAGACTCCGGCCGGGCAGTAACGCTGCGCCGGTTCCGCGTATTTCGGAAGGTTCTGAGAGATCGGAACGCTGTCATCCTTCAGGGTGAGGTGGATCGGCTGATCCTCCTCGTGGTTTGTCGCCGAGAACGAGACATTGGTCAGCCGGTCGAACGAGATCACGCCATCCGGTCTCGGATAATCGATCTTCTTGCACTGGTCCGCCGGCTTCGTACAGGCATGGTCCGGCTTGCCGTGGCTGAGGGTGCCGAAGATCGAATAGCCGATCTTCTCGCGCATGTGCATGTCGATGGCACCGCCGACAAGGCCGCCCAGAAGGCCGAACTTCGACCAGAACGGCTTGGCGTTCTTCACCAGATCCAGATCCTTGTAGACCCAAGACTTGCGGAACGCGTCCTCGTAGTCCGCGAGTTCATCACCCTCGCGGCCGGCCTGTACGGCCTCGAATGCGGCTTCGGCAGCCATCATGCCGGTCTTCATGGCATTGTGCGAGCCCTTGATGCGAGGCACGTTAACCAGGCCCGCCGAGCAGCCAATCAGGCAGCCGCCGGGGAAGAACAGTTTCGGAACCGACTGCAGGCCGCCTTCCGTGATCGCGCGTGCGCCGTAGGCGATCCGGCGCCCGCCTTCGAGCACCGGTTCGATAAGCGGATGATGCTTGAAGCGCTGAAACTCCATGTAGGGATAAAGGTGCGGGTTCTCGTAGTTGAGGTGCACCACGAAGCCGATGGAAACCAGGTTGTCCTCAAGGTGATACATGAAGCTGCCGCCGCCGGTCTTCATGCCGAGCGGCCAGCCCATGGTGTGGGTCACCTGGCCCTGCTTGTGGTTCTCCGGCTTGACCTCCCAGAGCTCCTTGATGCCGATGCCGAACTTCTGGGGCTCCTTGCCCTTGTCCAGCTCGAACTTCGAGATCAGTTGCTTGGCAAGCGAGCCGCGGACACCTTCGCCGATGAACACATATTTGCCGTGCAGCTCCATCCCCGGCTCATACTCGCCCTTGGGATTGCCGTCCCGGCCGATGCCCATCACGCCGGCGACGACGCCCTTCACCGAGCCGTCCTCGCGGTACACCAGGTCCGAGCAGGCAAAGCCGGGATAGATTTCCACGCCCATGGCTTCTGCCTGTTCGGCCAGCCAGCGGCAGACATTACCGAGCGAGACGGCATAGTTGCCGTGGTTGTTCATCAGCTTGGGCATGCCGAAATTCGGTAGCCGCAGTGCGCCCGAGGGCCCAAGGACGTAGAAGCGGTCATCGACCACAGGCGTGTTCAACGGCGCGCCCTTGTCTTTCCAGTCCGGGATGAGCTCATTGAGGGCAATCGGATCGACGACCGCGCCAGACAGGATATGCGCGCCGACTTCGGAGCCCTTCTCCAGGACGCAGACATTGATTTCGGTGCCGGCCGCTTCTGCGAGCTGCTTCAGACGGATGGAGGCGGAAAGACCGGCCGGACCGGCCCCCACGATCACCACGTCATACTCCATGAATTCGCGCTCAACCGCGCCGCCGTTCTCTTCGCTCACTGGTCGTCTCCATTGTGGACGGGCCCGCACCCCGCCATGCCCTCATGGGTCCGAGCATGTTATACTCATTCTAGAATGGCTCCGGAAAGCACATTTAAGACCTCATTCCGCGACGATGCGGCGCTCCTGCGCTGGTACCTAGACATGGGTGTGGACGAAGCGATCGGTGAAGTTCCGGTCGACCGATTCGCGTTGTCGGCAGAACAGAAGGCCAGGGCGCAGGCTCCGAAGCCTGCGGCACCGAGCCGCGAACAACAGGGTTTCTTTCCCGCAGTTCAGGACCGGCCCCGCACCCGGCCCGCGCTTCCGCCGGGGGATGGGCTCAATCCCGACGAAGCTGTCGCCGATGCCAGATCGCTTGCAGCGAAGGCAGACAGCATTGATGCCCTCTACGAGGCGCTGCAGGGATTTGAGGGATGCCCGCTGAAGAAAACTGCCAAGAACCTGGTGCTGTCCGACGGCAACCCGGCGGCCCGCGTCATGCTCATTGGCGAGGCGCCGGGGGCTGACGAGGACCGGCAGGGCAAGCCGTTCGTCGGCCGTTCCGGCCAGCTGCTGGACAAGATCCTGAGCGCGATTGGTCTGGACCGGCATGCCGAAGATCCGGAGAGGAGCGCGTTCATCTCCAACACGATCTTCTGGCGCCCGCCCGGCAACCGCAAACCCACGGCAGCCGAAACGGAGATCTGTCTGCCCTTCATTTTGCGGGCGATCGAACTGGTGGACCCGCGCCTCATCGTTTGCCTCGGCGCCACTCCCATGCAGCGCCTCTGCAACACGACCGACGGCATCCTGCGCTCAAGGGGCAAATGGAAGAGCTACCATCTGGGCGGCCGCGACGTCCCCCTGATGCCAACCCTCCACCCGGCCTACCTGCTCCGCCAACCCGCCCAGAAGGCCCTCTGCTGGCGGGATATGCTGGAGGTGCGCAAGCGGATGGATGAGTTTGGCTGACAGACGGGGCTGCCTGGAACAACGAAGTGATCTATCCGCGCCTGCGCCGTCTTCTACGGCCGCCATCGCCGGCTTCGCTGTCGGGGGCGGTGACTTCCTTTATTGCCGGCAGGGTCACTTCCTGTGTCAGGTTGGGATAGCTTGCCGTCTTGTGCGGAATGGCCATGGCCTCGACGAAATGGTCCTGGAACTTCGGTTCCACGGCGGTCTCGATCTTCTCGACCTCGCGCACCACCCGTTCGATTTCATCACGCGCCTTGGAGTTCAGAAGCGCGATGCGGGCGCCGGTGCCGGCGGCGTTGCCGGCAGATTCGACCTTGTCCAGTGCGCAGTCCGGGATCAGCCCCAGAACCATGGCGTATTTCACATCGATGTGGCTGCCGAAGGCTCCGGCCAGGCGGATGCGGTCGACGCTGTCGATCTGCATGTGGTCCATCAGCAGCCGCGTGCCCGCATAGAGCGCGGCCTTAGCCAGCTGGATCGCGCGAACGTCGTTCTGCGTCACCGATATGAGCGGTTCACCATCGTTGATGACGTAGTCGAAGGTGCGGCCGTTGGCGCGGATGCGCGGTGATTTCGCGGCGAGCGAGCCATCGACCATGCCGTCCTGGTTGATGATGCCGGCGAGATACATCTCGGCCATGACCTCGATGATTCCGGAGCCGCAGATGCCGGTGACGCCGGTAGACGCCGTGGCGGCGGCAAAGCCCGGATCGTCGGACCACAGATCGCAGCCGATCACCCGGAAGCGCGGCTCCAGGGTCTCCGGATCAACGCGGACCCGTTCGATGGCACCAGGCGCTGCGCGCTGGCCCGAGGAGATTTGTGCGCCCTCAAAGGCCGGTCCCGTGGGTGACGAGCACGCCAGAAGCCGTTCCTTGTTACCAAGCACGATCTCCGCATTGGTGCCGACGTCGACAATGAGCGTCATCTCGTCCGACAGGTGCGGGCTTTCCGAAAGCGTGACCGCGGCAGCATCGGCGCCGACATGGCCGGCAATGCACGGCAGGACATAGGCATGGGCGCCGCCATGCAGCTTCAGGTCAAGCTGCCGCGCGGGCCGCGTTACCGCCATGCCCGTGGCGAGAGCGAACGGCGCGCCGCCCAGCTCGACCGGATCGACCCCCAGCAGCAGGTGATGCATCACCGGGTTGCCGACGAGCACAATTTCCAGGATGTTATCCGGATCAATCCCGGCCTCGATGGACACCTGGCCTGCGAGCACGTTGATGGCATCGCGAACGGCCGTGGTCATTTCCCTGTCGCCGCCCGGGTTCATCATCACGTAGGACACCCGGCTCATCAGATCTTCGCCGAAGCGGATCTGCGGGTTCATCAGGCCGGACGAGCCCAGAACCTCTCCAGTGGCGAGATCGCACAGGTGCGCGGCAATCGTCGTTGAACCGACATCGACCGCAAGGCCGTAGGCCTCGTCGTGGAAGCCCGGCCAGATGCCGGTGATCTGCGGGAGGGTGCCCGGCAGCCGGTTGTGAATGGCAACGGTCATCGTCCAGTTGCCCTTGCGCAGCGCCGGCTGAAGCTCGGTCAGGATACGCATGTCGCACGTGACGTCCGGGATATCCCACTGGGTCCGGAGTGCATCGTAGACCCGCTCCAGATCGGAAGAGGGCTTGTGCATGTCCGGCTCCTCCACCTCGATGTAGTGGAGGGAGGTGACCGGATCGATTTCGATGGTGCGGGCCTCGGCGCGCTTGCGCACGACCTGCTTGTGCACCTGGCTCTCGGGCGGCACGTCAATGACCACATCGCCCAGCAGTTTCGCCTGGCAAGACAGCCGGCGGCCGGCGGCCAGACCGCGCTTTTCGTCATAGCGGATCTCCACCCTGGAGACCTCGCTGAGGTTGCCGGCGCTGGAGGTGATGCCGTGCTTGGCGAACTCGCCTTCGGAGACATTGACCTGGCAGCGGCCGCAGATTGCCCGGCCGCCGCAGACAGAGTCGATATCCACGCCCAGACCCCGGGCGATGGAGAGCAGCGGCGTGCCCACGGGGAACGATCCCCGTTTGCCCGAGGGCGTGAAGACGACCAGCGCCTCCCTGGTCTGCCCGCCGTCGCTCATGGGGGCGATCAGGCCCGCCGCCGCCGGCGGCCTTCGCGGCGGCCGCGCGCGCCGCCTTCGCCTTCGGCGCCCGGCGCGACCGGTTCGCGGAACTTGTTCACCCAGACCCGGCAGTCGGGATCAAGACCGTTCAGGGTGTTGGCCGCAAAGATCGCGTGCATGTCTTCGTCATGCAGAGGGTTCATGATGGCCGAGGTCATGCCGTGGCCTGCCGACATCGCGAGGAAGAAACCTGTCAGCGCGCGCCGGTTGGGCATGCCAAAGGCAATGTTGGATGCGCCGCAGGTCGTGTTCACCTTCAGCTCGTTCCTCAGGCGGCGCAGAAGGGAGAACACCTGGCGGCCGGCCGAGTTCATGGCGCCGATCGGCATGACGAGCGGATCGACGACGACATCCTGGGACTTGATCCCGTAGTCGGCAGCGCGCTCGACAATCTTCTTGGCGACCTCGAACCGGACATCCGGGTCTTCGGAGATTCCGGTTTCGTCGTTCGAGATTGCGACCACGGCGCAGTCATGCTTCTTCACCAGGGGAAGAACGCGCTCAAGCGATTCCTCTTCGCCCGTGACGGAGTTCACAAGCGGACGTCCCTTCACCACCGACAGGCCGCGCTCCAGAGCATCGATAATGGAGGAATCGATGCAGATCGGGGCGTCGGTCAGACCCTGAACCAGCTCGATGCACTCGGCCAGAATGCGGGGTTCGTCAGCCAGCGGGATGCCCGCATTGACGTCCAGCACGTGCGCGCCCGCGGCGACCTGTGCAAGCGCGTCCGCCTGGACGGTTGAGTAGTCGCCTTCCTTCATCTCGGCGGCGAGCTTTTTGCGGCCGGTGGGGTTGATGCGCTCGCCGATCACGCAGAACGGACGGTCAAAGCCGAGCACCACTTCCTTGGTGGCAGAGGCGAGGACGGTTTCAGTCATTTCGGGGTTTGTCTTTCCGGCTTGAGGGTTGGGAGATCAGGCAGCGTGCCCGCCATTGGCAATCAGGGCCTTGAGCCTGTCCTGATCGAATTCACTTTCCAAGTCCGCCTGGGTTTTGTCGGCAATCTGCGCAATGTCGCCATCAACCTCTGTCACATCCCGCCGCCACTCTTCAAGATAGGCGTCGGTTTCGGAGGCGCCGGAGCGCATTGCCGCCATGTCGATCGCCTGCTCGAAGCGTTCATCAAGCTTGCGGCTCTCTTTCTTGCGGCCTGCCTTGACGATGACCTGTGCCGGCATGTCCCGCCAGTAAACGATGGTCAGCTGCGCCATAATGCGTGTTTCTCCGGAGGCGTTGCGAATGGATTGGCGCTCTTATGGAGAGTCAGGCCCGCGGACGATCAAGCATCTGCGACACGCGGAGATACAGATGCGACGACAGGTCCGATCGGCAGGCCTCAGGCGGCAATTTTCGTTTCGTTTTCGGGCGCTAGCCCCAAACTGCGGCACACCGCAACGGCAAGGTCGGACTTGTTGAGGGTGAAGAAATGGAACTTGCGTACACCCTCGGCTGCCAGAGCAAGGACCTGTTCCACGGCAACGCTCACGGCGACGAGCCGATGGGTTTCCGGGTCGTTCTCACGGCCGGCGAACCGGGCCTCCAGCCAGTCCGGTACGTGTGTGCCGCATCTCTGTGCAAAGCCGCGCGCCTTGAAAAAATCGTCGATCAGCAGACTGCCGGGGATTATGGGCTGATCGATCCCGGCAGCGCGCGCCTGGGCCACGAACCTGATGAACGCCTCGTTATCGAAGAAGAACTGGGTGATGGCCCGGTTGGCGCCGGCATTGAGCTTCTGCTTGAGGTTGTAGATGTCGGCCGCGGCGGAGGGCGAGTCCGGATGCTGTTCAGGATAGGCCGCCACCGAGATGTCGAGGTCGCAGATCTTGCGGATGCCGGCGACAAGATCCGCTGCGCTTTCATATCCGCCCGGATGCGGCACGAATTGTCCACCGGCCGGCGGATCACCCCTCAGCGCGACAATCTTGCGAATGCCTGCGGCGGCGTATTCCCGAACGCGCTGGTCGATCTCCCGCCGGCTCCGGCCGACACAGGTGAGATGTGCGGCAAGGCCGGTGCCCACTTTCCGCTGGAGAAGCTGAATGGCCTGGAATGAGCGGTCAGTAGCGAGATCGTCGGTTCCCCCTGCGCCGCAGGTGACGGAGAGAAAGCGTGGTGCGAACGGCTCCAGCTCGGCTGCGGTGCCAAGGAGCCGGTCCACCGCCTTTTCCGATGCGGGCGGGAAAAACTCGAATGAAACCTCGATGGGAGCCGCCTGGCGGTTGGCAGTCCATACTTTTTGGGAAAGCATAGTCATTCTAAGGCTCCTAAGCATCAAGATTTCTTTATATAATATAATCTTTATGTCGCTGTCAACACACAGATGTCGTTTTTGAGCCTGATGCCAGGCCTGATATCCGCAGGCATCCGGCACGCGTCGCTTCTGTTCGATGGAAAGCCGTTTCACGTGCGGCGGGGGTCTCACCGCGGGTGAATAAGGATCACTCTATTCACGGATTTCGCAACCGCTGCTCCGTAACGGCTGCAGCGGCCTGGAGAATGACATATGGCTGAAGCAGCTGAAGGAAGGGCCGGGCGCCGCGGGCGGCGTTCGAGCGGAGGAGCAGAAGCGCGGCGGGCGCTCAGAAAAGGCGGCGGCGTCCAGCAGCTGACCTACATCACCCGGCAAATTCCCGAATATGAGCTTCTCTCCGAAGAAGGCCTTGAGCTGCTTGAGGCCAATGCCGACAAGGTCCAGGAGGAGATCGGCATCGAGTTCCGGGATGATCCCGAGGCGCTGGAGATGTGGAAGGACGCCGGCGCGGACGTGCAGGGCGAGCGCGTCCGCTTTCCCAAGGGCCTGTGCCGCGAGCTGATGAAGACGGCGCCCGCTGAGTTCACCCAGCATGCCCGCAATCCGGAGCGTTCGGTGCAGATTGGCGGCAAGCACACGGTCTTTGCGCCGGTTTACGGACCGCCCTTCGTGCGCGATCTGGAGGGCGAGCGCCGCTATGCCACGATCGAGGATTTCCAGAACTTCGTGAAGCTCGCCTACATGTCGCCGGCCATGCACCATTCCGGCGGTACGGTCTGCGGCTGGGCATGTGAATAGCGTCAGATTGCTGGGTGTGTGGATGGCAGCAGCTAAGCACCTGCACTTGCGGCTTCCGTAGAGATTGCTAACCCGGGACGTATCCACCGTTCATGATGGTTTTAGGGTAGCCCTTTTTGTGTATTTTGAATTATTTTGCTGATGAGCTCCCTGCCTGTGAATATCCGTACAACACAGAACCTATGTTAGCCTCACGCAGACAAATACATCATGCTCGCGTGTCCTGTCTCGCAACCGACTTTGCACGACCGTTCGACCGTACAAATACTGGTAGGTCAGTTTATTAGAGTACTATAGTGTGAAAGCTCTGTTGTAGTCCTTTTATTCTTACATAGTGTTCAAGCGTCGTTTGGCGGTACTGGTTGGCGCGCTGCTGCAGTGGCTCGCTGCACTGCACGGCGAGCAGGCTACCAGCTGGAGTGACACGCATCCTTGGCTGCACT
>JBCCEL010000146.1:0-13876 GCA_039030315.1 Pseudomonadota bacterium | reverse complement strand
CTCACGCGCAACGTGGAGGTCACCGGCCGTTTCAACCACGTCACCACGAAGAGCACGGTCCCGGGGCAGGAATATTCGGAAAACCAGCTCTCCGCCGGCATTCTCTTCCGGCTCTAGACCTTGGTCGCCGGAGCCGGTGGGGTTACATCCCGTCGCGCCGCAACAAGCTCACGGTGGGAGATGTAGGTAGCTGCCGCCACGATGACCGCACCTCCGAGCAGGACGAACGGGTCCAGCGCTTCGCCGAACATGGTCACGCCGACGAGTGATGCCCAGACCAGTTGCAGAAAGCTGATCGGCTGGGTGACAGTGATCGGCGCTGCCTGAAACGCCCGGGTCAGCGTGTAATGTCCGGCCGTGGCGAACACCGCCGTCATGGATAGCCAGAACAGTTCCTCCATGGTCGGCGTGCGCCACTGCAGAATGGCGCCGGGCAGCAGCGTAATCGTGCAGCCGATGGAGAGCATCCCGACAATGAAGACCGGATCATCCTTCTCGGTCAGCTTTTTGGCCAGAATGAAGGATGCCGCAAAGAGCGGTGCGGCAAGGACCTGCGACAACTGTCCCAGGCCGATCTCCTGAAACCCGGGCCGCAGGATGATGCAGGCGCCGATCAGCCCGGCCATGACGGCCATGATCCGGCGCATCTGCAGCCGCTCGCCGAGAAACAGGGCCGCGCCTATAGTGACGAAGATGGGAGCGGTGTAGCCGATCGCCGTCACCTCGGCGATGGGGATCCGGGCCATGGCGAAGAACCACAGCATGACAGCGACGCCATGAATCAGGCCCCTGGCCGTATAGAGCTTGAGCGCCTCTCCGGTCGGCGGGTTCCTAAAGATGCGCAAGAGCACCGGCGCCACGAGGAGCAGGCCCACGGCATAGCGGATGAACGCTGCCTCGATCGCCGGCATGTCCGAACCGAGATAGCGGACGATTGCCGTCACGCAGACGAACAGAATGCCGGTCAGCAGCATCCACGCGATGCCGCGCGCCGCACCTTCGCGGCGGGGAAGGGTGATGTCGGTCAAATCAGACTCCAGAAAGCAAGACCGCGAGAGTGACTGGGAATGGCGTAACGATCAAGTCTGAATGGTGACGTCGACCCTCTGTCAGCACTCTCCCTTGATGAGTGCTATTCTATTGATTTTACTCAACTTAATTGAGCTGCCCTCTTGCAAGAATAACAAAATCGCAACACAATCAACACAGAC
The DNA here is from genome assembly GCA_039030315.1 of Pseudomonadota bacterium. GTDB lineage: Bacteria > Pseudomonadota > Alphaproteobacteria > Rhizobiales > CAJQND01 > JAAEUE01. The sequence continues at coordinate 12,665 of JBCCEL010000146.1, read as the reverse complement.
TGGCATGGGAAAGGGGCATGTGGACATGATCAATCGCGAGATGGAACTCATGATATCGGGTTACGGGCTCATGACCGCGCAGATCTTCTACCGCATGCCGGACTTTGAGAGCCTGATTCAAACCTACGCCTGGCAGGCCTATGACATTGCGCCGGACTTTCCCGAACTCTTCAAGTTTCTCGATTTCTGGGACAGCAAGTTGGATGCCACGATTCAGTCGGTTCAATACTGTCACCGAGAGCTGATCCGCCCGGGTGAATGGCGCAATGCCGAAGGCGAGTTCACTCTGAACTGAGGCACTGAGGGCGAGACACCTCTTGCGCGGCAGGCTGATTTTCCGCCAATACTCTGGCTCTCATGTGTCGGGGGTCCGGACAAGTGATCTATCAGCAAGACATTACACGATGCCTTTCATCAACGCTCGGCGCGACCGGGCTGACAGAGGAAGGGCTTGAAACGCAGCTCCGGGCTGCGGAAGGTGCCCTCTCAAGCCTGCGCGAGGATTACGATACGGGCGGGTTACCCCTGCTCAGGCTGCCGGAAAAACGGGATGATCTCGCCGAATGCCGTCGGGTGCTTGAGAGCTTCCTCAGAGGTGCCGACCACGTTCTCGTGTTCGGGACTGGTGGCTCGTCCCTCGGCGGCCAGGCGCTGGCCCAGCTGGCAGGTTACCGGATACCCGGGCCTGCCGCTGCGTCGAGAACCGATCCCGATCTACATTTCTTCGACAATCTGGACGGACACACACTCGCCCTGATGCTCCGGGATCTGGAACTGAAGACAACCCGGTTTATCGTCATCTCCAAGTCCGGAGGAACACCGGAGACCATCACCCAGTGCCTGACCATTATTGAAGCGCTGAAGGAGGGCGGTCTTGAATGGAATATCGCGCAGCACGTGCTGGCGCTGACCCAGCCGGGCACCTCCGAGGAAAACGCCCTGCGCCGGCTCGCCGGGTTCCATGATATCAGGGTGCTGGATCATGATCCCAATGTCGGCGGCCGGTTTTCGGTCCTGTCCAATGTGGGCATGCTGCCGGCCCTCGTCGCCGGCCTGGATACCGAGGGGCTACGCGAAGGAGCGGCGGAGGCTCTCGCGCCGGTGCTGAGCGGTGCGAGCGCTGCTGACTGCGCGCCTGCGGTCGGGGCCGCCGTCAATACCGCGTTCGCCCAGGACCATGGGCATACGGCTGCCGTGATGATGCCTTACTCGGACAGGCTGCGGCTGTTCTCCAACTGGTTCGCGCAGCTCTGGGCGGAGAGCCTCGGCAAGGAGGGCAAAGGAACCAGCCCTATCGCCGCCGCGGGTCCCGTCGATCAGCACTCCCTGTTCCAGCTCTTCAACGGAGGCCCGAAAGACAAGCTGGTCACCATCATCATGACCGCCAGCGCGGGCGCAGGTCCGAGGGTTGCGGAAGCCTATGCCTCCGATCCCCTTGTCGGCTATCTGGCGACGCGGACCGCTGGAGATCTCACCGACGCGCAGCAACGGGCGACGGCGGAGACACTGGCGCGCAACGGACGCGCCGTCCGAACGATCTCCATCGGCGAGGTCAACGAACGATCTCTTGGCGCCCTTCTGATGCATTTCATGCTCGAAACCATCATTGCCGGTCACCTGATGGGCGTGAACCCGTTCGACCAGCCATCTGTGGAAGAAAGCAAGGTCCTGACACGGGAATACCTGGAAACCATGTAAGCTGCGCTTCCGGGAATCGCCCGGGATGTGGGACACTGTCCGGATCGAACTCAGTCGACGCTGCGCAGATGAAGATCAAACGGCTCTCAGACGGACTTATCAACCGGATCGCAGCAGGCGAGGTCATCGAACGCCCGTCCAGTGTCGTCAAGGAACTGGTGGAGAACGCGGTCGATGCGGGCGCACGCATGATCGACGTCACGTTCTCGAATGGCGGGCGCACGCTGATCCGTGTGGCGGATGACGGCTGCGGGATGTCGGCGGACGAGCTTGAAGTGGCCGTAGAGCGGCATGCTACATCAAAGCTTAATTCGGACGACCTGCTCGATATCCGGACCATGGGGTTTCGCGGCGAGGCGCTGCCGTCCATCGGCGCGGTCAGCCGGCTGACGATCACGTCCCGCCTGCATGACGGATCCGATGGGGCGGAAATCGAAGTGAACGCCGGGCGGAAGTCTGAGATCCGCCCTGCTGCGACCGCACCCGGCACCCGGGTGGAAGTGCGCGATCTGTTTCATGCCGTCCCTGCCCGTCTGAAGTTCCTGAAATCGGAACGGGCCGAGACAAACGAAGCCATCGATGTCGTCCGCCGCATTGCCATGGCCAATCCGGGTATAGCGTTCTCGTTGACCACCGATGAGCGGCAGGCTCTGAACTTCCCCGCCGCCGGCCTGGATCCCGACGGTCGTCTCAAACGGACCGGTGAAGTGATGGGCAGCGAATTTGCCCGGAACGCACTCACCATCGATACCCAAAGAGAAGGTATCAAGCTGACCGGTTTCGCCGGACTGCCAACGCTCAACCGGTCTCAGGCAAACATGCAGTTCCTCTTCGTCAATGGACGGACGGTGAAGGACAAGCTGCTGACCGGTGCTGTGCGCGGGGCGTATATGGATTTCCTGCCGCGTCACAGACATCCGATGCTGGCGCTGTTTCTCGAGATTGACCCGCAACAGGTGGACGTCAACGTTCATCCCGCGAAAGCAGAAGTGCGGTTCCGGGAGCCCGGCACCGTGAGGGGTCTGATCGTGAGTGCGCTGAAGGCCGCCCTTGCCGATGCGGGCCACCGGGCCTCGACCACAGTGGGGCAGGCTACGCTCGGCGCATTCAGGCCCGGCCAGGGCGGAGGGTATGGCGCGGGCGCCACGGCTTACGGTGCCGCTCCGAGGCCGGTGTCGCCGGGACTGGCCGAAGCTGCAGTCGCCTACCAGGCGCCACTGCCGGACGAGGCCGCGGCAATGCTGCAGGGCCTTGATCTGCCAAGTGCCGATGACCGCGCGAACGCGGAGGACGCCGCACCCGAGCTGACCTCCCGCCCGCTGGGTGCCGCGCGCGCTCAGGTGCATGAGAACTACATCGTCGCGCAAACGGACGCAGGCATGGTGATCGTCGATCAGCACGCTGCGCACGAACGGCTGGTCTACGAGAAATTCAAGGCGCAGATGGCCGCCAGCGGAGTCGCGCGCCAGCCACTGCTCGTCCCCGAAATCGTCGAACTGGACCAGGCCTCAGCAGACCGGCTCCTCCAGCGGGCAGCAGATTTCGAGGAACTGGGCCTCGTTCTCGAAAGCTTCGGGCCCGGCACAGTTGTCGTGCGCGAGGTGCCGGCCGTGCTCGGACAAACGGATGTTCAGGCCCTCGTCAAGGATCTCGCTGATGATGTCAGCGAACTCGGCGAAGGTCTTGGGCTGTCCGAGCGTATCGACCACGTGCTGGCGACAATGGCCTGCTACGGCTCGGTGCGGTCGGGCCGGCGCCTGCGGTCAGAGGAGATGAATGCCCTGCTCCGCGAAATGGAAGCCACCCCGCATTCAGGCCAGTGCAACCATGGCCGGCCAACCTACGTGGAACTCAGCCTCAACGACATAGAACGCCTGTTCGGACGACGCTGAGCGGACCGCCTACTTGGTCTGCACGTTCAGCTTCGTTCCGTCGGCAAGCGTCACGACCGATGAGGCATCGTTGACCGGTCTGATCGAAAAGTTCTCTCTGATCCCGGTTTTGACATCAGCGATCTTCGAAGACAGGATCTTACCCGCCTTCAGCTGTACCTGATGCAATGATCGGCGGTCGGCGCCGGGCAGGACAAGCAACAAATCGGATCCGCGTTTGAATGTTGCGCTGAGGCCCTGAGCACGGGCGCCGATGGCATGGTTGGAATAGCCATACCGCTTCGCCTTCAGGACCATCTTGTCTCCGTCAAGCGACCAGAACTGCAAAGTGCCGCCAATGTGGGGGGTCACCACGATCGCCACCTCCAGCTTGCCGTCTCCGTCGTAGTCCGCAATGCCCGCGGGATTGAGCCAGCGGTTGCGGGTTCCGATGAACGGCGTCCGGGCTTTCAGGGTCAGATCGCTCGCGGCCGAACAGGTCGATCCGTTCAGGCTGTAGACGGCGAGCGCCGCACCCTGGTCGACGCTGCTGAGGACGACGATGGCCTCGGCATAGAGATCTCCGTCCAGATCGGCGATCCTGACATGCCGGTCCTCAAACACGTGCCCCTCATCCAGAAGATGTTCAACGCGGTGCCCGCAGGTGGTTTCGACCACCAGGCTGCCCGCTTCGATGCCATCGCCAAGGATCGCGTGGCCATATCTCGTGGTGGGCCTGGCCAGCCAGGCCCGCTTGAAATTGTGCTTGGGTCCAGCGACGACCGCGTCAGGCAGGGCGCCCTCGGGCAGCTCGCCGGCAGAGCCAGGGCCGGCGGCAAGCAGCGCCAGCGCCGGCGCCAGCGCACTACAGCACAGCCAGAGCCTGTTCCAGGTCGGCAATGAGATCATCAGCATCCTCAATTCCAATGGAGAGCCGGATCAGGTTATCCGGCACGAGAGAGTGGGGACCTTCGACGGTCTTACGGTGCTCAGCCAGGCTCTCCACGCCGCCAAGCGAGGTGGCCGGCACGAAAAGCTTCAAGGCGGCTGCGACCTTCTTGGTCTCCGCCTCACTTCCCGTGACGAGTATTGACATCATCCCGCCGAAGCCGCCGGTCATCTGCCGCGCCGCGATGTCGTGGCCGATGTGCGTCTCAAGCCCGGGATAGAGCACCTGCTCCAGCCGGGCATGGTCCTTGAAATGGTGGGCAATCTTCAGCGCGTTGCGCGACGCTGCCTCGAAACGCACGAAGAGCGTCCGCATCCCGCGAAGCAGGAGCCAGGCTTCGAACGGGCCGAGGATCGAGCCGAGATACTTCCGGTTGGTCTTGATCTCGTCCCACAGCGCATTGTCCTCGCCCGCGATCAGCGCGCCGGCCGTCACATCGGAGTGGCCGTTGAGGTACTTCGTGGCGGAGTGAAACACGATGTCAGCGCCAAACTCCAGCGGACGGGTGCTCACCGGCGTTGCCACCGTCGCATCCACCCCGAGGATCGCGCCTGCCTTGTGCGCTGCGGATGCGGCAGCCTCGATGTCGATGATGTCCCACGTGGGATTGACCGGCGTTTCGATCCACACAATCGATGTCTCGCCCGGACGGATTGCCGCCTCCAGCGCTCCTTCTTCCGTCTGGTCGAACAGGGTGAGGCCGATATCGCGCTTCTTCGAGATCATGCGGAGCCAGTCCTGGCCGCCGTGGTACATGACCTGAGGTGCAACGATATGCCGGCCGGTTTCGACCGTCTCGAACAGAGCAGCGAACCCTGCCAGCCCGGATGCAAAAGCCTGCGCGCCCACACCGCCGTCAAGCCGGGCCAGCACCTCTTCGACTTTCTCCACGGACGGCGAGGTGTAGCGGGCATAGCTGGTCTCGCCGCGAAGTTCATAGTTCTCGTCACGCGCAAACGTGGTCGATGAGTGGATCGGCGGCACCACCGCGCCGGTGGCTTCATCGATGAAATGCAGAGCCTGGGCTACGAGCGAACGCGTGGACGGAGTGTTGTTGCTCATAACCCTAAACGTGCTGTCCGCCATTGATGTGGAGTTCGGCGCCGGTGACGTAGCTCGATTGCTCCGTGCAGAAGAAATAGATGGCCTTTGCCACCTCCTCAGGTGTTCCCAGGCGGCGCATGGGGATGTCCTTGATCAGGTTTTCGGTGCCCGGCGAGAGGATCGAAGTATCGATCTCGCCCGGTGAGATGGCGTTAACCCGGATGCCAAGGGGCCCGAAATCGTGCGCCATTTCTCTGGTTAGCGAGGCCAGTGCGGCCTTTGACGTTGAGTAAGCAGCTCCAGCGAACGGGTGCACACTGGACCCGGCAATCGACGTTACATTGACGACCGAGCCGGTCGCAGCCTTCAGCTCATCGACGAGGCCGCGGGCAAGCATGATCGGCGCAAAGAAGTTGACCTGGAAAACGGTCTTCCAGTCCTCGATCGCCGTTCCCATTGCCGGTAGGCGCTGCCCCTCCCCATCCTTTGGCGAGATGGCCGCATTGTTCACCAGCGCATCAAGCCGGCTGCCTTGCGCCTTCAGGCGCTCGCGCATCTCGGCGATACCCTCATCGACATTGGCAGGATCGGCGAGGTCGATCTGGATGTGGTCCTCCGGACCGGCTTCCCACGGACAGTTCTCGGGAAACCCGTGGCGCGAACACGTGATCACGCGCCAGCCGGCGCTGGAGAACCGCTTGACCGTCGCATGTCCGATGCCCCGGCTGGCGCCGGTCAGGATCAGGGTTTTGCGTTCTTCGTTCGGTATGGCGTTCATGTGCTTGAGCTTCCACCGGTTAGGGATAGAGCTGGGTCCGGGCCCAGTCTCCACCATTGTCTTCACGTCTGAAGACCACACGATCGTGCAGTCGGAAAGCCCTGTCGTGCCAGAATTCCATATAGAGCGGCGCGATGCGGAAACCAGACCAGTATTCCGGGCGCGGGACCGTTCCGATGGCGTATCTTGCGGCGTACTTCGCCACCGCCTTCTCCAGCGCAAAGCGGCCTTCCAGAGGCCTGGACTGCTGCGACGCCCAGGCGCCGATCCGGCTGTCCCGGGCGCGCGACTCAAAGTAGGCGTCCGCCTCCTCCTCGCTCACAACAGTGACGTCGCCGCGGATGCGGATCTGGCGGCGCAACGATTTCCAGTGAAAGCAGATCGCAGCCTTCGGCTGGCCGAGAATTTCCTCGCCCTTCTGGCTCTCGAAGTTCGTGTAGAATACAAAGCCCCGCTCATCGAAATCCTTCAGCAGCACCATTCGGACATTGGGCATGCCGTCGCCGTCAACGGTTGCGACCGACATGGCGTTCGGGTCGTTTTCCTCGGTTTCCTGAGCCTCGGCGTACCACTCCTGAAACAGGGTGAAGGGGTCATCGCGGCCGGTAAAGTCGGCGGCGGCCCGGGGATGAACGTGTCCGGCCATACTCTGCTCTTTCGCTTGTTGCAGCCACTCATTTCACCCCCTGATACTTTTGGCAAGGGGGTCCGGATTGGTAACAATCTGCAACATTTCTCAATTCTTCTCCGGTCCTGCCATTTGGGATAGATCGCGCCCGGACAATGTGTAGGATGCGCCCACTTTCAATGCATGAGCGGGACGTTTGAGGGTGAGTGATGACTGAGCCTGGACCTTTGATGGCGGGCAAGCGCGGGCTGATTATGGGGGTGGCCAACCAGCGCTCAATCGCATGGGGAATAGCAGAAGCGTGCGCACGGCACGGCGCCGAACTGGCATTCACCTTTCAGGGTGAAGCACTTGAGAAACGGGTTCGGCCTCTGGCGGAATCGATCAATGCGAAACTGGTCCTGCCGTGCGATGTGACGGATGAAGCGTCCATCGACGCCACGTTCAGCGCTCTTGAACAGGAATGGGGCAAGCTGGATTTCGTCGTTCACGCCATCGCCTTTTCCGACAAGGAAGAGCTGACCGGGCGGTATGTGGACACATCAGCCGGCAACTTTCAGAAGACCATGCTGATTTCCTGCTATTCGTTCACCGCAGTCGCCCAACGGGCAGAGAAGCTAATGGCAGACGGGGGCTCCCTGCTTACGCTGACCTATTACGGTGCCGAAAAGGTTATGCCGCATTACAATGTAATGGGTGTGGCGAAGGCGGCTCTGGAGGCAAGCGTGCGCTATCTGGCCGAAGATCTTGGCAAGCAGGCCATTAGGGTCAATGCGGTTTCAGCCGGCCCGATCAAGACGCTGGCAGCCTCCGGGATTGGCGACTTCCGCTATATCCTGAAGTGGAACGAATACAATTCGCCCCTGCGCCGAACAGTTGGAACCGACGAAGTCGGCGACTCTGCTCTGTACCTACTCTCCGATCTCAGCCGCGGTGTGACCGGCGAGGTGCACCACGTCGACTGCGGTTACAATCTGGTTGGCATGAAGGCGGAAGACGCGCCCGACATTTCGGTGGTCAAGTGAGGAAGGACCTGCCCCCGTTCTTCTTCCTCCGGCACGGGCAGACCGCCTGGAACCATGAACGCCGCATTCAGGGCCAAATCGACACCGATCTGAATGCCACCGGGCATATGCAGGCCGAAAGCATGGCCAGGTGCCTGGCGCAGCTGGTTTCTGATCCGTCGGAGTACCGTTTTGTCACCAGCCCGCTGAAGCGCACCAAGCAGACCATGTCCTACGTGCTCAAGGCGCTGGATCTGCCGGCCGACCATGCGGCGGAAGACGATCTGCTGACAGAACTGAACTTCGGCGACTGGGAAGGCCGCCACTGGCCGGAGCTCAATGCCGCTGGTGTCGAACCCGAACGCAACCCTGCGCACTACCACGATTGGCGGGCGGAGAACGGCGAGAGCTATGCTGATGCCCGGCAGCGGGTCGGCGAATGGCTTGAGAGTCTGGAGGGCCCCCACATCGTTGTGGCCCATGGCGGCATCAGCAGAGTGGTGCGCGGTCTGGTGTTCGATCTTCCACCGGAAGAGATCGTTCAACTGAAAGTGCCGCAGACACGGTTCTTCCGGATTGCGGACGGCGGCCTGGACTGGTTTGACGCCGCCGATGCAGAGGCCTAGATAGGCGCAGTCTCTGCCCTCGCCCGGATCGGTTTTCATGTCTCATAATTCGTTCGGCCATCTGTTTCGCATGACGACATTCGGCGAAAGCCACGGACCTGCAATCGGCTGCATTGTCGATGGCTGTCCGCCCAATATCGCGCTGACCGAGGAGGACATCCAGGGCTTTATGGACAAGCGCCGGCCCGGGCAGTCGAAATACACGACCCAGCGCCGTGAGCCCGACCAGGTAAAAATCCTGTCGGGCGTGTTCGACAACGAACAGGGCACGCAAGTGACGACAGGCACATCGATCTGCCTGATGATCGAGAACGTGGACCAGCGCTCAAAGGACTACTCGGAGATCAAGGACAAGTTCCGTCCGGGCCATGCTGACCTGACCTATCTGGAGAAGTACGGAATCAGGGATTATCGCGGCGGCGGCCGTTCCTCTGCACGTGAAACGGCTAGCCGGGTGGCTGCAGGAGCTGTTGCACGAAAAGTCATTGATGGCATGACGGTGCGCGGTGCGCTGGTCCAGATGGGTCCGCATCATGTGAACCGGGACAACTGGGACTGGGAGGAGGTCGACAACAACCCGTTCTTCTGCCCGGACGCCGAGGCGGCTGAGAACTGGGCTGGATATCTCGACGGCATCCGCAAGTCCGGCTCCTCCTGCGGAGCGGTGATCGAGGTGGTCGCGACCGGTGTTCCCGTCGGCCTCGGCGCGCCGATCTACGGCAAGCTCGACCAGGATCTTGCTTCGGCAATGATGAGTATCAACGCGGTGAAGGCCGTTGAGATTGGCGCCGGCCTTGCTTCCGCGGCACTGTCAGGCGAGGAGAATGCGGACGAGATCCGCATCGAGGACGGCAAACGCGTTTTCGGGTCCAACAACGCCGGAGGCGTTCTGGGCGGCATCTCAACCGGACAGGACGTGGTAGTCAGGTTCGCCGTGAAGCCGACCTCCAGCATCCTTACTCCGCGCGATACGGTTGACCGGTTCGGTAACGAGACGGAGATCCTGACCAAGGGCCGCCATGACCCTTGCGTCGGCATCCGCGCAGTGCCGGTGGGCGAGGCGATGATGGCGCTGGTTATGGCGGATCATCTCCTGCGGCACCGGGGTCAGGTCGGTTCATGAGCGGGGTCAAGGCGCTCTTCTTTGATGTGTTCGGCACCGTTGTCGATTGGCGCTCCAGCATCGCCAGGGAGGTCCACGCTTTCGCCGATGACCAGGGACTGGAGGGTGACTGGGAGGCCTTTGCCGACCGCTGGCGGGGGCTGTACCAGCCTGCCATGGAAGAGGTGCGCAGCCAGGGTCGAAGCTGGGTGATCCTGGATACGCTGCATGGCGAAAACCTGGACAAGGCCTGGGCGGAGACCGGTTTCCCGGCGCTTGACGCGGGCGAACGCGAGCACCTGGTCCGCGCCTGGCACCGGCTCGACCCCTGGCCCGATGCCGTGGAGGGCCTGACCCGCTTGAGGTCCAAATACATCATCGCTCCGGTCTCCAACGGCAACATCGCGCTGATCACAAACATGGCCAAGCGCGCAGGCCTGCCCTGGGACGTGGTTCTGGGCGCTGAGGTGGCGAAGGCCTACAAGCCGATGCCTGAGGCTTACCTGCGTTCAGCCTCAGCCCTCGCCCTGAAGCCTGAGGAATGCATGATGGTCGCCGCCCACAATGACGATCTCCACGCCGCTAAGGCGCAAGGGCTGAGCACGGCCTTCGTGCCGCGCCCTCTGGAGAATGGCCCGGCCGGAAAAGCCGAGACAGAGCCGACGGGAGACTGGGACCACGTCGCAGAGAGCTTCGTCGCGCTGGCCGAGGCGGTTGGCGCTTAAGCGTCAAACCGGCGGGGTTTCAGGCCCATCTGGAACCAGGTCACCATGCTCACCATGTCGAACACCGGAAGTCCGGTCGCGGCCTGAATGTCGGCCGCAAAGGGCGTGAGATTGGTGCATTCGGACACGATCGCGCCCACTTCCGGGTTATCGCGGACCAGCGCCTCGGCAGCGCTCACCGCATCGTCCCGGATCGCCTCGATGGGCGTATCCGTTTGCCCCTCCATGATCCAGCGGAAAAACGCGGAATCCCGCGGAATCCCGGCAACGGGCGTGTCCAGCGCCACGCCGGCTGCTTCAAGATGCGGCGGTTTGAGGGATTCCGCCGAATAGGTGAGGATCCCCGCCCTTTGCCCGGCCGGGATCAGGCGTTCGACCAGCGGCACCTGTAGCAGTGCACTCGTGCAGACCGGCACCGGGCAATGTTCGGCGAGTTCCTTCTGAAAAAGAGCGAGGAATCCACAGGTGGTGGTGATGCCGTCGACCCCGTCCTCAATGAGTTCGTCTGCCGCATCCTTGAATGGCTGGAGCACGTCAGAGGCTTCCAGCGATATCATCTCGGCCGGGGAAGCCCCCCGGACGACCTTGTACTGTACGGGAAACGGCCAGGTCAGCGCATTGCCAATGTCGCCCGGAAAGCGAGTGAACATGCTGTCCACCATCAGGATGCCCAAAGTGACCCCGTAGTAGGTCTTTTTCCGGTTCGTCATACTCATCACTCGCGCGTCCACACCGCCAGCTCATATCCGTCCGGGTCCAGGAAATGGAAACGGCGGCCGCCCGGAAACCCGAAGACGGGCTTGCAGATCCTGCCGCCGGCATTCTGGATCGCGGTCTGCAGTTCATCAAGATCTTCGCCATACAGAACCACGAGCGGGCCTCCCGTCCCGATTTCACCGCCCGCCGCAAAGCCGCCAGTCATCTCGCCATCGGTGAACTCGCAGTACTCCGGTCCGTAGTCGGTGAACGTCCAGCCGAAGGCCTGACCATAGAACGCCTTGGCGCGCGCTATGTCGGCGACGGCAAACTCGATGTAATTGATCGTGCGATCCCTGGGTGTCTTCACATCAGTTCTCCAGCGTGAACCCGAGCCAGTCCATCAGCCGCCGCGCAAACGATCGCAGTGAGAAGCGCAGGTCGAAATCAGCGAGAATTTCCTGCCTGCTGATGCCCCCGGCCTGTCGCACAGCTTCGGCGGCGGCTGCAACATTGCCATGTTCCACCACAAAACCGTTCACACCGTCACGCACGATCTCACGGTTTGCACCACGGTCGTAAGCGACAACCGGAGTACCGGTTGCGATGGCTTCAATGGTACTGAGACCAAGGGCCTCCTCCCAGTTCTGGGTCTGCAGCATAGCCTGAGCAGACGAAATGATTCTGGAGAGGTCGAGCAATTTCAGAAACCCTCTGTAGTCGATCAGGTCGTCATACTCGTTCCTGATGGCCGCAAAATACTCCTCGCTCTCTACATGTCCGGCGACAACGAGAGGCAGACCCACCTGGCGCGCAACCTCGGCTGCCGCGTCAAGACCCTTCTCCGGCGTGATCCTGCCGGACCAGCACAGATACTGCCCTCTCTCTACTGCCCCCTTCTGCCGCCGCATTCCGAACGACAGGACCGGTACGTCCGGCAGCCCCAGACGGCCGCGCTGAAATGCCGACACGGCGGCAAACTGTGAAGGAAACTCGCTGCACCGCGCCCGGATGAGCGCGTCCGTCGCCGCATCGGACGTCACCAGATTGGGCAGATGATAGAGCTTGCCATCAAAGTATGCCGTGCTGAACACGGGCAGATAGTCATGGTTGAGATTGACGATCCGGTCAAAGTTCTCGCGCTCGGACCAGGCAATGTCGAGCATGCGTGCCAGAACAGACTCGGCCGGTACCGGATGTTCGTTTCGGTCGGCAGTGGCCGCGCTCAGTTGGAAGTTGCCGGAGGCCTCCACGAACTCGATCCCGGGCGGGACCTCCGATCCCTCCGGCACCAGGACCACCGGAAACATCCCCTGCTCACCCAGCGCTTCGGCCATGCCTGCAGCGTAGCGGGAGACGCCACCCGTTGGTCCCTCGCCAAATCGCCCGACGGCAGAAGACAGGATGAGGATGCGGAGGGGCGCTCCCATCGCAGATCAGTTGCGCCGCTCAATGGTGATGCCAACGGCTCCGGCTTCCGCGATGATGTCGGGCTTGGCCACCGTGACCACTGCTCGCGTTACGCCCTTTTGCGATAGGGCGAT
>JBCCEL010000145.1:0-13951 GCA_039030315.1 Pseudomonadota bacterium | reverse complement strand
CCAATGACCGGGCGGACGGGTTCTGCGGGCTCTTAGGCACGCCCTCCGCGGAGCGGCTGATCGAGTGTTACCGGCGCGGTCTCTTCCCCTATTCTCATGTGGGGCCCCAGAAACTGTGGTGCCCGCCGCAGCGCCATGTGCTGTTCTTCGAGAACTACAAGATCGAGAAGCGCGTGCGCCGCCTGCTGCGGCAGGGCGCGTTCACCTACACGTTCGACAAGGCGTTCGCGCGCGTTGTGCGCGAGTGTGCTAGTGCCCGGACGGGCAAGGTTGGCCTCAGCTGGATCCGGCCTGAACTACGGGCGCTCTACCAGCAGGCGTACCGGGCAGGGTACGCTCATTCAGTTGAGGCCTGGGACGAGCGCGGCGAGCTGGTTGGCGGCGCCTTCGGGATCGTGATCGGGGCGGTGTTCTTCGCCGAATCCCAGTTCTACCGCGCGCCGAATGCCTCAAAGTGCGCCTATGCTGTGCTGAACCACCATCTGCAATACTGGGGCTTTGCCATCAACGACGCCAAGCGCGGCAGCCCGTTCATGGCCCAGCAGGGGTACTTCGACATCCCCCGCAACCGCTATCTGCAGCTGCTGGCCGAAGAAAGCCGCCGTCGCCGCGGACCGAAACAATGGTACGTCGACCCGCTGCTCGACACCGCCAGCTGGAAACCGTCCGCGCTGGGGCGCTGGAGCAGCCTGGACGGGGAGCCGAGGTGGTTGCGGAGAGCGAGGGCGGCTTAGGCTGAGGCCAATCACACCTTAAATCGGCTCTTATTCATCGGCGGGCGGCTCAGGGATCCGCGCAAAGATCTCGTCGTAGCTCGTGTCGCGCTCCGGCGGCTCAGGATAGGGTGCCCCGAACTCATCAAGCAGAGCCTCGGACTTCCGCAAGGCGCGAACGTAGGCATAGGGCGGGCCGTCACACCAGGCCTGCCGATACCCCTCTTCAGCAGCGGTGATAGCGGCTGCCATGTTCCCATCATCCCGCTCCACTTCAGCAAGAATGTTGTTCATATCTGCAAGCAGGAGCCTATAGGGACCACGGTTCGCAAGATCCCAGAAGTCGTCAATCACATCTCTTGCAACAGCAAGATTACCTTCACGCCGGTAGGCCTCAGCAAGCGCTCGGCGAGTTTCCAGCTCCGGCTCGTGCCACGAATTGGCGCGTGCTTCGACAAGCATCTGATGGAGTTCATCGACTGCGGTTGTGAGTTCCCCAAGTTCCATAGCTGCTTCGCTGCAAACGACACCCATGCCGTTCAGTCGAGCGAACTCGAAATCTCCTTCAAGCAACAGAAGCTCGGCTCGCATGGCGGCAGTTGATGCGCGCTCGTATCCTGAGCGCTCCGGAATTTTGGCTTCCCTTTCTTCTTGTTTTTCCACAAAGTGCTTTGCACGGGAGTACTCACCTAAAACCAAAAGTTGCTTGAGCAATATACTGCCTTGCAATGCATCAACGCCAATTGTTAACCTCTTTCCCAAAAAGTTATTGGACTTTTTTAGAAATCCTAGAAATTGACACCAGTAAGCTAAATAGTCATTACATATATTCATTCCACAAAATTGAGAATCACGCTTCATCAAATGAATCCAAAGATTGAAAGATTCCGAAAAATTCGATTCTTCCTGACGACAGTGACTTAATTGCGCATAAATAAACACATCTAACCCCTCAGGAGGGTATTGATATCCGTTTGGAAACAAGGAATCCATCATTCCCGATTTAACATAACCAACTCCCATATTTGAAAAAGTTGAACGATGATGAATTCTATCGAAATAGTATTCGGATGCCTGGCCAAATTCTTCCAATCCAACAAGTGAATTGAATATTTCAATGTCTATCGCCGCCTCCTCAAGTGATAGGTAGCCTGACTCATCCTCCCCAGATGGGATAGCGTCAAAATGAGTGTGCAGAGTTCCATAGACCGCGTGCCTTGCATCTTTGCCCAGCCCACTCCACACAACGCCTCGCACAATGGGATGAAGATCGTAGCTGTTCTGTTCCCGGCTCCAGCCGACCAATCCTCGATCCTCCAATCCCGTCAGCTCCCGGTCCAGATCGTCCGCGGACCATTCCTTCCCCGCCCTTTGGAACAACCCTAGCAACGTGTCGTAGGTCGCCGGGGAGCGGAAGGCTGCAATAGTGTGGAGGAGATCGCGCTGGCGGTCTTCCAGGCCGGTGAGGGCGTGCTGCAGCACATGGGACTTCACCTGGACGATCGGCAGTGTGTACGGGTCGAAGTCGGGGTTGGACTGCTGCCAGATCGTGAAGTTGCCGGGGGCCGGGCGGTAGCGGGCGACTTCGCCGGCGAGGGCGCGGACCAGGAGGGGGTAGTTATCAAACGTAGCGAAGAGTTTCTGCAGTTCCTCGACTTCGCCGGAGACACCCATCTCCCGCCACAGCGCCACGGCGTCCTCCGACTCCAGGCCGGTCAGCATCAGGGCCTCGCAGCCCGGCCGGGCTCCGCCGGTATCGGTCTGCAGCTCTGATGGAAAGAGCCGCGTCGTCATCAGGACTCGAGAGGATCGGACCTGGGTCAGGCGGCGCAGGAAATTGCCGACATGGGGGTCGATGCAGGTACGTAGGCGGTGCTGCGAGGTCATGACTTCGGCCTGGGCTTCAGACAGCCCCATGGCGCCGGCCACCCGGTTTGCCGTGCGGGCATCCAGCTCATCATCGGCGAGATGGGCGAAGTCCATACCGGAATAGGCGATCAGAAGGCGTTCAGCGCCGTCCAGAACCACCAGGTGCGGTTCCTCGTCCAGGATCCGCAGAAGGCGCGTTTCCTGCTCCAAGACCGGGATGGTCTCCATGACCTCGGCGACGGGCATGCCGAGGCAATAGGCGAGCGTCGAGGCCACGAAGTTGCGGAACCCGGCATCGGTTTCATAGAAGCTCCACCAGACGCGCCCCGCCAAAGGCTTCATCTGCTCAACCGCACATTCCTGGAACCATTTCCAGGTCAGCGCGGATTTCCCCATGCCGCCGATGGCGACGACGGCGAGCAGGCGTGCAGCATAGTGATCCGATGAAGGCGATCCGACCCAGTCGTTCAGGATCTGCAGCTCTTTCGCCCGCCCCACCACACCGGCAGTCTGCAGCAGCGTATAGGTGTGGGCCACATACGGTTCTGGAGGCGAGGGCAGAGCGCGCGACGCGGCTGCCAGTCTTGCGCCCCCCTCTTCGGCATCTTCCGCCTTCAGACGTTCGGCATGGCTGGCGAAGACGTCCTGCAGATGCTCGAAGAGCTTGGAGCGCAGGTTCTCGGTGCTCTCGAAGGTGTCGAGGACATGCGCTCCGGACATCTTAGCCTTGAAAGCCTGCAACCGCTCCTTCTGCTCGCCATCGTCCATATGCTTGGGCAACCAGGGCACGTCCTCGCTCACAAAGAAGCCCTGGAAATCGAGGCCGGCGTCGCTGGCCCAGTCATATTCGAGCTCGGTCATGCTCTTGCCGCCATAGCCCTCCGGCTGAAAGCCGTAGCGGTGGGCATAGAGGCCGAGGAGGACGTCACAGGCCTCGACCCGCTCCTTACAGAGATCGGCCGGCGCCCGGCGGTCCGGCCCGAACTCCTCCATGGCTTCCACCTCGAACCCCATCCGGTAGGCGGCCCGGATGGCTTCGTCCCGGTATTCGGTCAGATCCTCGGATGTGCTGCTGATGAAAAGTCTGGGCTTCATTGATGGAAATCAGACGTCCGCAAATGTTCAGCCCAGAAACGACGATCTGCACGCGAATGTAAAGGCGCATCTGCGCAGTCGCGCGAAGTACCGACGCATTGCCGCCAAGCCGAATACCGTTTGGCACCATCTCCCCGCACCAGCCCCAAATTGCACCGGAGAACAGCTCTCGCCTTGCGCGCTTGTCAGGAGACTTCGGCTTGTTATCATCTAGATAACGCCGGGGTGGCAGCAGGGGAGCATGTTTATGGCTGAGACGTCGTCTTCAATTATTGGTGACCTGAATTTCAAGAGCCTGATATCCAAGGGCATCAGCGGCGGGCTCAAATCCGTCACCGTCAGCGCCACGGAATGGATCATCGGATACGGTCTCGACACGCTGTTCGGGATCGAGACGCCAAAGGTCAAGAGCGCCCAGGAAAAGCAGCAGCTGGTCGATGATCTCAACCAGATCTCCAAGGAGATGACCTATGTGGTCAAGACTGTCACCCAGATCAAATCTGAGCTGGACACGCTCAGCGCGACGCTGAACACAGATCTGAAGATCACGCTGACGGCCGTAGGGTCCGTCGTACCTGAAGCGGCCATGAACGAGGTCGACTTTCAGTGGGCGAAGCTATCGCAGATCATTTCCGATCAGCTCGACGGGAGCTCTTCGAAGAACCCGCCCAACCTGGGCCAGTTCGCGGAAGACGTCCTGTCAAACACCGGATCGGCAAAATCGGCCTACTCCATCTATAACGGCCTCCTCTACATGGGGGACGCGACGAACACCGGCCTCATCAACGACTGGGCGAACCAGATCATCTCGGCGCTGTCGGCCGCGCGCTCCAGCGTGGATGACGCAACGTTCGAGACATATGTGGTCAACGGCTACATGAATATGGCGCAGTCCTTCACCCAGACGTTTCAATACCTCATCAAGGCCTATGCTCTGACCCTGAACGCCGAGATCTACCAGGCGCGCGGGACGGGCACCGCGCAGACAACGCTGAGCGACACCATCTTTCCCCATATCGCCAATCTGTCGGAAAATTTTCGGCAGGCCACGCACCGTCTGGTCCTGTCCAACTACGGTCAGAATGACGGGTCAGCCTTTCTGCCGTTCCTGTCTCAGGACACGGTGCAGCAGATCCTCTCCAATGCCTATCTGATCGCAGCGCTGCTTGAAGCTGATGAGCCGGAAAGCCCGGTTCTCACGGCGGTTGTGTACACCCGGCCTTCAGTTCTGGCAGCAAACAACAATGGCGGACCGCCGCTGACACCGGCATCCGGTTATCAAGCCTCGAACGGCAAAGTTATAGATCCATCGCAGACCTATGGCGGGACCTGGTACAAGGTGTTCGACTTCAGCGACAGCGAGTACACGCAAGCCTACAGCTATGACGATAGCGACATTGCTGTGGTGGAATACAAGTGGCCGCTCTCTTCTGAGGCTGCTGCGGGGACGCCGGTGGGGACCGGCATGTTCGCCGCCGCCCTCCCGGAATACTATGACGCGGCAACCCTGCAGCAGACCACGGCCGATGCGGACAATACGCTTCTGTTCGCCTTCGCCTGCGATTTCCAGGCGCTGCTGGATAATCCCTTCTGCAACGACAGCGCTTCGGGCTGGTCCGTCGCCGGCCCGGATATCGTCTACGCAAAATCGTCGGCGGACACACAGGGAACGCTGACGACAAATGTCTACAGCACGGCGAACGGGCTGCCCAAAAAAGCATATATATTTGCGACGGAGAACACGCACAATTTCGGCGGCGACGACGCCGACTGGAACTACACCGTGACGCGGTCATTCACCGCATCTTCGGGCACGAATACACCCTATCTGCAGCTTTCCGGACAGCAGCAGTATTGGACCAGTTCCACCACACAAGGCGAGGATCTTAACGCTCCGCATGTGGGCTCCGGCTATTCGGTCACGTTCAACGGAGACAAGCTCTCAAAGGGGTCGGCCGAGATCGAACACACAACGGTATCAGTCGGATCGGGCGAACAGAGTCCAGAAGCGTTCAGCAGCTTCACAAACCAGGCCCTGGTCGATGGAACGAACAGCCTGGTGCTGACGGCCACGGTCAGTCCCCAGCATTCCGATTCGTTTTCTCACAGTGACCAGGATCTCAACATGTCTGCCGACGTCGAACTTTCGCAGGCGATCCTGGGCTGGGAGCAGCCCGGGCCCTCAAGCGGCACGTGACGCAAAATGGGTCAACTGCGCCTGCCTGCACACACCTGAACGACAGCACTGCTTTGTTCGAGGCAAGCAGAAACGGGGCGTTCTGCAAGATGTTATCCTGCAGCCCAAGTTGTGATAGCCACTAAGGCAAATCCTGCGCCAGCGGCGTGACCGTGGAAATTTTGCCTGATTTCATCTATACTGTTTCCATGGATCCAAGCTACGTCGCGTTTTTCAGTTATGCGCGGGCCGACGATGTTGACGGCATACTGACGGACATACGGCGGGACCTTGAATCGGAGATCCAGCTGCGACTCGGCGAATCTTCGGTGCAGGTTTTCCAGGACCGGGACGACATAGAGCCGGGGGAAGAATGGGAGCGGCGCCTCGAGACGGCGCTGAAGGAAGCGGTGTTCCTCGTACCCGTGATCACCCCCTACTTCTACTCCAGCAGCTTTTGCCGGACAGAGTTCCTGCGGTTCCTGCACAAGGCGCGGGCCCAGGGGGAGGACGCCCGTATCGTCCCCATATACTGGAGGAAATCTGTAGCGCCGGAATCCGAGCCTGAGGCTATTGAGGTGGAGGCGGCGATTGGCAGGCTTCAGCACCTGGATTGGCGGCCGGTGCGCCGCCAGGAGGTGCCCGCCACTGAGATGATCAACGAATTGGCACAGCTCCTGGCAAAGCGCTACAGCGAGGTGCGTAAGCAGATGAGCAAAGCCGCAGGAGGCGAGCAACTGTCCATTGAAAAGCGCGATTATCTTACAGAGAACTGGCTCCCCAGGCTTGCGAAACAACTTGGCCGGTTCCGGTGGCTGGTCGGATGTGTCGCTGCTTCCCTCGCGGCCGTCGTCACCTTTCTCGCCTACCAGACACTTTTCCTGAAGAGTTTCGGCAGTGCTGAAATCTATGCGCTCATCTCCATCTTGACGCTGGCATCGCTGCTCGCCCCCTGCATCGGCAAACTCGACAGCTGTAACGGTGCCCTGTCCAATGTCGTGTGGTGCCTGAGCGAGCGCAACCTCACCGCTCTCGTCATGGTGCTGGAAGATTCATCCTGTTTCGGCGATGCCGGGAAGCTTCCGACCAATGTCTGATGTCTCTTCGAACAGCTCCCGGGAAATGGCTGACATTGCTTCGGCGCTGAACACCGCGAAGAAGAGCAATCGAAAGTTCTGGCTGTTCAGCATTGCATGGGCGGCGATCATGGTCGCACTCTCGATCGGGTTCGGCATCAGCATCACCCGGTTCATGGACACCCAGGCGCAGATGAAGGACCTTGAAAAGACAACCAAACTGCAACTGGCTTCCCTGAACGCGCAACTGAAGGAAAGCAGAGCCCTGCAGGCAAGAACCAGCAAAGATTCCGCAGCAGCGCTTCAGCGGGCGGAGGACGCGCTCAAGCTCGGCGAAAGATCGGATCTCTGGGCGAACAACCTCAGAATCGAACTCAATGAGGAACTGGACCTGCTGAGAAAGAAGCTTTCTGAGCTTCAGTCCGGCAACCCCGCTTCCGGTGACCGCCTAACGGCTGAAGAGTTGAACTCAATCCGAATTGAGCAAACCGCGCAGAAGATTCAGCGGGCCAACTCAAAGCGAAACTGGCGGCGGCTGACCTTCCAGGTCTCGATCGAGGGCAATGCCGCCGCAAAGGAGCGGGTGCTCCGAAACATAGAAGAGGTGACCTACCATTTTGACGAACGCTGGTACAGCAACCCCTCGCGATCCCGGTCAAACGCCGCCAATCTCTTCAAGCTGACCGTGGAGGTCTGGGGCCCCACCGAAGTTGTGGCCGACATCCGCATTCGCGGACGTCAGCAACCCATTCGCCGTTTCCTCTTGATGAGCCTCGACGACACTGCGCCCAACTATGCCGTCTGCGGCAAAGGTGGCATCGAGTACGCCTGCCTGCCGTCTGATTGAGAACCCGGCAGGACGGGCAGTCTGAAATCGCCTGGCGGCCAGACGGCCGGGATCAAGCCATCCTGGTTGACATAACTATAAATATCGATATATCTCGATATATGAACATGGACAAGGCAATTGCCGCCCTGAACAACCCGGTCAGGCGCAGGATTCTCAACTGGCTGAAAGACAGATCGAGCTTTCCGCCCGCCCTGCCGGAACACGCCGAACTTGAAGGCGTGTGTGTCGCCTATATTCAGGAGAAGGCAGGGCTGTCGCAATCAACCATCTCAAACTACATGGGTCTCCTGAGGGAGGCCGGGTTGGTGATCTCCGAAAGGCACGGGCAGTTCACCTTCTACCGGCGGGATGAAGACGCAATCCGCAGTTTTCTGGACGCGGTCGAAAGAGAGCTGTTGAAGCCTTAAATCGGGCATTTGCCAAAGGACGGAATCACAACCACAGTCGCAAACTCAAAAAAAGGAAAATCGAAATATCTCGATTAAATGATGACATGAACGCAACAAACTCAGATCAACCCTCCCCTCATCCGCACCTGGTCCTCGGCAAACCGCTCCAGCTTCCGTGCGGTGCAATCCTGAAGAACCGTGTCGCCAAGTCCGCCATGTCGGATTCGCTGGGCGACGGGGCAGGCAACCCGACCGGCGCACAGATGCGGCTCTACGAGAGATGGGCGCAAGGCGGGGCCGCCGTCTCCATGATCGGCGAAGTCCAGGGCGATCCGCGCTATCCGGAAAAGCCAGGAAACCTGGTGTTCGGCCCTCAGAGCGACCTGGAGGCCATCCGGTCCCTGGCGCGCCGCGGCACGGCTTCCGCGGCTCATCTGTGGCCGCAACTCGGTCACGCCGGTGCCCTCTCGCACCTGCCGATCAGCCAGCCAAAGGGACCGTCCGCACTGGATGTTGAGGGCCTGAGCTGCGCCGCCCTGTCTGTTGAAGAGATCGAGGCCCTCCCCTCCACTTACGCCCGAGCGGCAGCACTCGCGAAGCAAGCCGGCTTCACTGGCGTTCACATCCACGCCGGACACGGCTTCCTGCTCAGCCAGTTTCTGTCGCCGCTGTTCAACCGGCGAACGGACGCTTATGGCGGCCCGGTCGAGGCACGGTGCAGGATCGTTCTGGAAATCGTCGCCGCGGTCAGGCGTGCCGTCGGTCCTTCGTATCCCATCGGCATCAGGATCAACGCGACGGACAAGCTTGAAGGCGGACTGGCAGAAACTGACGCCCTGGAAGTCGTCCGCCTCCTCGACAGCTCCACCGTCGACCTGATCGATATCAGCGGCGGAACCTACTTTCCCGGCGCAAAGGCAAGCTCCGACGGTGTATCTGACAGCGGACCCTACTTTCTGGATTTTTCGCGCCGGGCCAAACAGGCGACCTCCGTACCTGTGATGCTCACCGGAGGCTTTGAGCGGCGCGACCAGGCGGCCGGCGCCGTGGCGAGCGGCGCTGCCGACATGGTGGGACTTGCGCGGGCGATGGTTCTCAATCCCGGGGTGGCGGACGCCTGGTTGCAGCCGATGGGCGGGGACCCGGATTTCCCGGTCTTCGACAATCCCCCCCGCGGCGGAGTTACCGCCTGGTACTCCATGCGCCTAACCGCCTTGGGCGAGGACCGGGAAGCAATCTTTGCCCCAACTCCGGATGCCGCGCTGGAAGCCTACGAGCAGCGGGATGAGGAACGGTGTGAAATCTGGAGAAAGGCTTTCTCATCGGCGCCAACTGCATGAACGGGCACTGAACAACCTCCTCAGCGCCACTTCATCGCCCGCTGTGTAGGGATGTCCAATCAGCATCCGAGCGGATGGACAACAACAAGAAAAGCCAGGAGGGGCGAAGGCTATGCCGATCACTCAGAAAACCACCAGGATTCTCAAGGGCGCCATCATTGCAGCCGCCGCAGCGATCTTTGTCAGCGGATCGTTCGGCCTGCAGATGACGCCGGCGGAGGCCGGTGCCTCCTCGAAGCGAGGCGGCGTCAGTTCGTTTGCCAGTGCCGGCGGCCTCGGCACGACACGGATCCGCACCAGGCGCGGCAGGCGGAACTGAGGCCTGTTGCGGCCATGCAAGTGCGGACAGCTGGGCCAGCGCCTCCACGCTGACTGAAGCGTTCTGCGACGAGTGTACTGCCCTTGGTCGGGACGCTCTCCACATAGCGATCCTGCGCATTTATCCGGATCACGTCGTCGCCAAGCGAAGCCGGAACCGCATCAATGAGCGCTCCCGTGGAAACACGACGTGCGTCGGAACCCCGCTCCTCGTCTTCGTTCGAACTTTCCGGTAGAGAATAGCTGTGAAGATCGCCGCTACGGTCAGCGCAACGGGGGCAACCGCAATGACCTCGCTTGTGTTGAGTTCAGCAATTCCCGACGACGACTGCAGCTCGCTGTCCGGGTTTCCAAACCGCTAATCCAGCAGCACGGGCACCGGCGCGAACACCGCAGGCAGCAACAATGCTGATCCGGCGCTCGGCAATTGCCCGGGCAAGCCCAGCCGGCGCACGAGCGCCAGCATCGCCAGGAACAAAACCCCGATTCACAGAATATGCGAGAACCACAGCCCGAACGCGCTTAGCGGCGGCAGGCTCGCAGTGTGATCCGGCTCAAGAACAAGTGCGACAGCGCTGCCTGCCAATCCGGGAATGCCCACCTTCTTCAGGAGCGCCGGCCACTCAGCTCGCGCGAGCGAGGCCTCGTTCAACTTCATCGCCCAAGCCTGGCAACTCACAGGCGAACGGTCGAGCAACGACAGCTCACGAAGATCGGTCGACCGTCGGCGCGGGACGCGTTGTCGACTGACCACCCCCCGGACCAAGCGTGCGCGCACCATGTCCGCAGACCCAGGACACCATTGACATTGACCGGATTGAAGGGCTCCTCTTGCTGATCTGACAATGCCGGGTATCGGGGCCCGGCGGACATGAGACTGACTTGATGGGTGGCGTTGAAAATGCCGGGGCCAGCGCCGGGACTGGCCGGGAACTACTGGGCGCAAGGCTGGTTGCGGTCCTCTGCGTCATTGCCGCCGCGCCGCCCAACAGCCCGACCGGAAAGCGGGCGCGAACGTCCGCGGATCGTGAGCCTTTGCTGCAGAATGCTGTCCCGGCAAATGCTCTGGTTATCAGGGAACCGGGTGGTGGCTACACCGTGCTTTGCGAGAGCGCTGAATCTGCCGTGGTGAGCGCCATGGAGCTGGTGGAGGGCGTTCAGGCAAATGACCAGGAGGGAAACGATCAGCCGCCATTCAGCGCCGGTGTGGAGCTGGGTGAGGTCCTTGTCGGTCATGACAACGTCGAAGGGGCGGCGCTCGTGCTTGCCCGCCACTTTGCGCGCCTGGCTGCAGCTGGTCAGGTCCTGATATCGGAGAATGTTCACCGCGAGGTCAGAAATGAGCTGACCTACGGCTATGAAAGTATCGGCGCGCATGAGCCTGGCCCGCTCGGGGTGCCCGAACATGCATATGTTGTCCATTCGAGCGCCGCCGGTCTGGGCATGGCCGCCAGCACCAGGACCACGCCGGACCGGGAGCTCAGCAGGGCTGCGACCCGGTCTGCGATTGTGGTCCTGCCTTTTCGCGAACTGACCCGGGCTACTGGCGACAACTGGTTTGCCGAAGGCATCACTGACGACATCATCGTGCAGCTCTCCAGGTTCCAGAACCTGTTTGTCATTGCCCGCAACTCCGCGTTCAGCATCGCCGAACGGGCCGATCCCCATCAGACGGCGCGTGAGCTCGGCGTACGCTATCTAGCCCGGGGAAGCATTCGCCGGGCGGGCAAGATGATCCGCGTCAGCGCCGAGCTGGCCGACCTCGGCAACGGACAGGTGGTGTGGGCCGAGAATTATGACCGCAGTCTCGACGATATTTTCGAGATCCAGGACGACATCGTCAGGAGAGTTGTGGTGGCCTGCGCCGTGCAGATCGAGGCCTCCGACCGACGCCGTTCCGTACAGTCGGAAACCGGGAACATTGATGCCTACAGCATGGTGCTCAGGGCCCAGCATCACAATTATCGCTATCGACCTGCCGACAGCGCACTGGCCGGTCAACTGTACACCCAAGCCATCGCCGCGGACCAGGGGTTCGCCCGGGCCCATGCCGGCCTTTCGCGTACTCTGAACATCGACTGGCGGTATGGCTGGACGAAAGAACCGGAGACCGCCCTGGAAAACGCCCTCAACTGCGCACGGACGGCCGTCGAGCTTGACCCGGGCGATGCCCGTGGGTTCGCCGAACTGGGGTTTGCTCACCTCTACAGGAAGGAGTTCGATGAGAGCATCAGCATTTACGAGAGGGCCCTGACGCTCAATCCCAATGACGCCGATCTGATGTCCGACATGGCGGATGCCCTCTCCCATACGGGTAATCCTGAAAAGGGGATCGAGCTGTTACAGCAGGCCATGCTGCTCAACCCGTTCTATCCGGACCAATACCTGTGGCATCTCGGCGGCTGCTACTATGTGACCAGGCAGTACGAGGCAGCCGTCGAGACTCTGAACAGGATGAACAACCCGGCAGAAGGCCGGCGACTGCTGGCTGCATCATACGGACAGTTGGGCCGGACGGAGGAAGCCAGGTCTCATGCGGACAAGCTTCTGCAGCACCATCCCGGTTTCTCCCTGGAGCACTGGGCCGCAGTGCTGCCGGATCAGTACGAGGAAACCCGGGAACACTATATCGAGGGGCTGCGGAAGGCCGGACTGACCTGATCGTTCAGTGCCCTGCCGCTAGTTTTCCTGCCAGGCGATGCCGTTGCCGACGATGATGGATCTGAGGGCAGCAGTTACCTTTCCGGCATCGTCGAGCGGCCCGACATGGGCGCGAATGAGCGGGCCGTAGATCTTCCACATGCGCTCACGTATGCGTCTGCCCTTGGCTGTTAGCTTCAACACCTTTCCGCGGCGGTCATCCTTGAACACGGCTTCCTTCGCGAGCCCCTCATCGACAAGCCGGCGCAAGAGGCGCGACAGGTTCGATTGCTCGAAAAGCAATGATCTTTCCAGCTCGAACGGGCGGACTCCGCACCTCCCGGCGCGCTCCAGCGCCCACAGAATGTCGTACCAGCGCAGCGGCGGCAGACCCTCAGCCTTCAGCACGGCGTCCATGCTGCGATAAATCGATCTCTGCGCCAGATTGAGCGCAACCCAGAATGCGGTTTCTTCTTCCGAGGGGCTTTGCGAAGGCTTCATTCAGTCAACTTCCCGTGAAACCCCGGAGTTTTCGTTGCATGGACCTTGAGGACTGGATAGATGCATTTTCATCTAACTTTCGTCAACATCTCTGTGAATGTTGGCCGGCGTGCCTCAAGGCGCCACCTTCGCCAAGCACAGAGAACAGGACACGTAAGGAGACGGATCATGAAAACCGCAGGAAAACTCGGGCTCGCGGCACTGTTGCTTTCGGCAGCACTGGCACCGGCATCGGCCATTGCCGAAGAGACCTACTATACCGACCAGGGCCACACGGAGGTGATTTTCGGGTGGAGCCATGCGGGCGTCTCGATGCAGTCCGGCGAGTTCACCAAGGCCGATGGCAAGCTCGTTCTCGATCCTGACAACATCGAGAAGTCCTCGATCGACGTGACCATCGATGCGGCCAGCATTTCCACCGGCTTCGAGCCGCTCGACAAGCACTTGAAGAGCAAGGACTTCCTGGAGGTCGAGACTTACCCCAAGATCACGTTCAAGAGCACATCGGTCAAGAAGACCAGCGACAAGTCTGCGGACGTGACCGGTGATCTGACCATCCACGGCGTCACCAAGCCGGTGACCCTCAAGACGGAACTGACCCACCGCGGCGGCCACCCGCTGGGCGGGGTGATCGATTATTACAAGGGCAAGTGGGTTGCCTTCTCTGCAACCACCTCGATCGATCATCAGGCGTTCAAGGTCGGCGGGTTCTCCACCGGCCCGATCTCGATCAGGATCGTCACCGAGATGAAGGATCGGGCGAACTGATCCCTTGGTACAGTCCGACCGTTGAAAAACTGATTGCCTCGCTGCACCGGAGCGGCGAGGCTTTCAGGTCTTGGGCTAGCCGTGACCACGTGCTCCGGCCGGAGGGAGAAAGTCAAACCAGGTGCTGTCAAACACCCGAAGCTCGTACGGCCTGATCGCGCAATTGCTGCACTGGGCGACGGCTGCGCTCATCCTCACACTCATTCCGCTCGGCGT
>JBCCEL010000144.1:0-13965 GCA_039030315.1 Pseudomonadota bacterium | reverse complement strand
CGTCGGCGCAAATCGACCAGATCCTCGCCAAAGCTTGGAAAGACGCCAAAGTCGAAGGCAACCCGATGGCTAGCGATGAGGTTTTCCTTCGCCGGATTTACCGTTGACGGCCTGGCGGGCGAGCGACCGGGCAAGAGAAAGCTCCCGGCGGCTGAGCGTGGACTGTGGTGCAGAGGGCGTTTGCGCTGCGCCGGCACCTGCCACCGCAGTCCACGCTCAGCCGCCGGGAGCTTTCTCTTGCCCGGTCGCTCGCCCGCCAGGCCGTCAACTCCATCAAGGAAGTGCGCAAGGTTGAGATCGCCGAGTTTCAGCAGGAGCGCATCCGGAATTACTATCGCCAGCGGGTCATGAGCCTGGCCGGCCAGTTCAAGTCCATCAGCAGGAAGGACGATCCGGCTGCCATCGCTGCGCATCAGCAGATTGTACAGCTCGCCCGGATCGTCGGCGAGGCCGAGCAGGCGGCGGCGCAGCAGCTTGCCGCACTTGGCGACGTGAAGGGCCGGTTTGCCGAGGTTGAGGCCCGTTACCACCGTCTCCGCCTGCCGCAAGTGCCCTCGGCCCTGTTCTCTGCGGATGATGTCGTCAAATACACGCAGACCCTGGCGACCGTTACGGGCCAGGCAGAAAAGGATGTTGCCTGGCTGAACAGCATCAAAGGCAAGACCACGCTGATCTACGAGAGCCAGATCGATGGCGTGCTGGCCAGGGCCCACGGCGGGCTCGCCAGCGCGATAGAGCGCGGGCACACCGAGCTGGCCCGGCGCATCCAGGGCCGGATCAACGCTGTCTCCTGGCGTATCAAATATGCTGCGGAAACCGATCCTCAGGATCAGAACCATCGGATGAACCGGCTGCTCAATGCCTCCAAGTTCGAGACCGCGATCGCCGAGCTGCGCAAGGGACTGGAAGCCGTCGAGCTCGCCTCGACCCACAAGACGGTGTCGACCATCCCTCAATATGGAGACCTCAATCCGGCGCGTGATGCCATGGAGCAGGCCATCGCAACCCTTCAGGTCAAGTATGAAACCGCACTTGCCTGGAACGGTTTCCCCAAGGTGCGCTCGACCGATCGGAACCTTTTGGCAGCCGCTCGCAAGGTTCTGTCGGATCCGAAACTGGCCGCGAAACAGATCGCGCGCATGGAGATCACCTATGACAAGCAGCGCAAATCACGGAAGGAAGGCACGGTCAGTGTCGGCGCCGTGACGACCGACGTCGAGGTTACCGCTTATGTCTGGGATGAATTCGCCGTCACGACGGCGGAGAAAATCGGTGACAGGTACTATCTCTATTCCAACCTTCTGAAGTTTTTCCACAAGGGTGGGACGGATGTGCCGGTCGGCCGCTGGGTGCTGGCCGAGCGCCGCCAGGGCATGCGCATCCTGAAGTCGAAGATCGAGGGCTGAGTTCCTCCAGGCCGGGCACGTTGCCCGGCCGGTTCAGCAGGCGGGCGCAGGGGACACAGATCCCTGCGCCCGCTTTGCGTTGACCTTGCCGCGCGGTGAAAATAGGTTTGCGCGGTTTGGTTTGAGGAGACGAGACATGTTTGATCTGGGGCTGCAGGACAAGGTTGCGATCGTTACAGGCGGCAGTGACGGCCTCGGCCGGGCAACCGCGCACAGGCTGGCTGAAGAGGGCGCGCAGGTGGTCGTCTGCGGCCGGCGCGAGGAGTATCTGCAGCAGGTTGCCGGCGAGGTGGCGCAATCCTCTGGCGGTGTGGTGCAGCCCATACGTGCGGATGTCTCCAGTGCGGAAGACTGTGCGCACCTTGTTGCCGAAACGGAAAGGCAGTTCGGCGGCATCGATATTCTCGTCAACAATGCAGGCGCCTCGGCCGCCTACGCTCTGGAGGACATCGAGGACGATGCCTGGCAGGCGGATTTCGATCTGAAGGTCATGGCCGCAGTTCGTCTGTGCCGTGCGGTCGTGCCGTCCATGCGGGCCAGGGGCGGCGGTTCCATCGTCAATGCCTCGATCGGAGGCGGCAAGGCGCCGCCCGCGCGCCAGTTGCCGACCTCTCTCACCCGGGCCGCCGGCCTTAATCTGACAAAATCCCTGGCCAACGAACTGGCGCCGGTCAACATCCGGGTGAACGCCATCTGCATCGGTCTTCTCAAAAGCGCCCAGTGGGAGCGCCGGGCCGGAGACGACGGGCTGGAGGCATTCTATGACCGGATGCGTAATGCCGTGCCCCTCGGCCGGGTCGGCGAGGCGGAAGACTACGGCGATCTCGCCGCCTTCCTGTGCTCGGCCCGCGCAACCTACATCACGGGCACGGCCATTAACCTCGACGGCGGCATGTGTCCGGTAGTTTAGCGTTCAGCTTGTTCCAGCTCGGCGAGTTCGGGTGAGAAGAACGCATCGAGGTCTTCCTGAAGCTGGCTGTCTCCCAACCTTAACGCAATATGCCCCGCGTTCAGCTTCGAAGAGCCCAGCTTCCACAACGCTCCACCCAGGTGCTTAAGAGCCTCTTCGAAATTGGACAGCGCTAAGCCAAAGTTTCTGAGATAGAGATTGGCTTCTGCCTGAGTCGCGTAGTTCCAGTACTCTTTGTCTATCTCATCCTGACAGTGTGTCAGAGCCAGGCTCGCGAATTTTGCCGCCTGTGCCCTGTCCTCGTTCATCACAAGTTCGAGGAACGCGACGTTGATCGCATGATAGTAGATCTGCCCGTGGTCATCCCGTGCCTGCGAAATGTCGAGGGCCGTCTTGTACTTCTCCAGAGCGCTCTGCCCGATCGCATCCTGTTCAGGCGTGCGATTTCCCTCGCTCTCCTCTGCGCTGTCAAGCCAGATGCGTTTGAGCCGCCCGCCATGCACGCCCAGGAGATCGGTCCATCCGGGATTGGCTCTGAGGTGCTCTTCGATCATGGCGAGTGCTTCGGCGCGGGCGCCGCGCCCGTCGAGTTCGAGTACAGCTTCGACCACAGCCTTCTCTGAAGCTTCTCGTCCCGCCGCAGTTACCCTGTCGATTGCAGCTCTGTTGGCCTGTTGAAACTCGGAATGCAGTTCCTCGCGGCTCTCGGCCGGAGGCTTTGTTATGTTGTCCAAAGCGGTCGCGACCAGACGAAAGCTGTCTGAGGTCACCTCACGCGGCTTGACGATGTTGAGATGATCTCCGCGCACGACAAACTGGAATTCTTCGGGGAAGGGGGCGAGGCTCGATGTCTCCGGCACAAACTGATCGTCGCTGCCGGCCACCACACGAAAATCGAACGGAGGTGTTTGGCCACATCTGGCGTTCCAGTCTGTCCTCAGCTTGGTTATGAAATCGCTGCCGAGAGACATGTTGTCCAGCTGACGTTTCCAGCCTCTCGCCCACCACGCCTTCTTTAGGCCATTGCTCGGCGTGCCAAACAAAATCAGGTGCTTGGTACGTGCCCTCAGCTCATTAGAGTCAACCAGGGCCTTCTGAGCAACGAGGCCGCCCATGCTGTGCGCAATTATCGAGAGCTTTCGAAACCGACTAAGCGGTTGCATGTTCAGCTGGGTTTGGAACCATTTGGCGGTGTTCGGCAGATCCGGGTCAGCTGACCAGATGCCGGTAAAGTCGGGCCACATGCTCGAAGAAAAACCGAGCATCGCGATGGAGTACTGTTGCAAATTTTCACCTGCAAAGTCCGGAAACTTGCCCCAGGTATCCTGAGCTTCGCCGCTAAAACCGTGCAAAAAAATGATCGCACTGTCAGAGTTTAGGTTTTCAACAATGAGATCGAGCGAGTTATTAGTCATTTTTCATTGTCATTCATAGCGATGAGCAGTGATGTATGGATCATCATGCAAAACAAACGATTGTCAATAACTACGGACAATTGTCTGCTGCTGCGCTGGGATCAACGCCAGCCTGCGGTTGAGGAGTGAGCGATGCCGACTGCTCTAAGCCACCCCGTTGCGGCCGTGGCGCAGGAAGGCGGGGCGCTCTGACAGGCGCTCGTAGTATTCGGCGGTGGCCGGATGCCTGTAGGAGGTGCCGGGGGTCATGAACCAGCGGTTGACGGCCAGCCCGATGGGGATGTCCGCCAGGGTGAACGCGTTACCAGCGACATAGGCGGCGGTGCCGGCGAGGCGCGTTTCCAGCATGTCCATGTGTTTTGTCCACTGGTCGAGGGATTCCTGGATGCGCATCTCGTCCCGGTTGTTCGGGTTGTTGCGGACAAGACCGTGAAAGGCATAGCGCCAGGCCGGGTTGAGTTCGGCCGCCTGCCAGTCCATCCACATGTCCACTGCGGCCCGGCGTGCCGGCTCGGCGGGGTAGAGATCGTGATTGCCTTCGCGGTTTGCGAGGTAGCGGATGATGGTGTTGGACTCCGAGAGCGTGGTCTCACCGTCAATCAGAACCGGGATCTTGCCGTTGGGGTTCAGCTTCTGGAACTCCTCAGAAGCAAGCGGGCGGTCTTCCAACCCCCAGGCTTCGTGCTCATAGGAAAGCCCGAGTTCATCGCAGGCCCAGAGGACTTTCCGGACGTTGATGGAATTTTCGCGTCCCAGAACTTTCATCACAGACCACTCCAAGCATTGCCGATTGGAATCCAGATGTGCACTATCGCGCCAACACGGCAACGGCAAGCGGAAGAGCAAGAGCAAATGGCACTGCAGGACAAATCTATCGGCTTCATCGGCCTTGGCGCAATGGGGCGCGGGATGGCGGCGAACTGCCAGAAAAAGGGCTTTTCGCTGGTGGTTCACGATATCAACACCGAGCCCGTTGAGTACCTGGAGAGCCTTGGTGCGCGGTCTGCCGAGACGGCTGCTGCCGTGGCCGCACAGTGCCCGGTCATCGTGACCTGCCTGCCCAACGGTGCGATTGTCCGCGAGGTGGTCATGGGCGCGGACGGGGTCCTGGCAAATGCTGCGCCGGACAGCCTCGTGGTCGATCTTTCCACCATCGAGCCCGAGGCGACGGACGATTTGCACGAGGCCGCCAAGGCCGCAGGACACAGGGCCGTCGATGCACCGATCGGTCGTCTCGCCTGGCACGCGGAACGGGGGGAAAGCCTTTTCATGGTCGGCGGCGAGCGCGGTGACTTTGAGACCATCAAACCCCTGCTCGAGGCCATGGGCACGACGATCCACTATTGTGGTGCCGGCGGCACCGGCACCCGGACCAAGTTGGTGAACAACTACCTTGCCATTATCCTGTGCCAACTCAATGCCGAAGCCCTGTCGCTCAGCAACCGGTTCGGGCTCGACCTGGAGACCACGCTCGACGTTATACACGGCACCACCGCAACCAACGGTCAGCTCAAGGTCAACTGGCCCAACAAGGTGCTGGCCGGGGATACCGATCCCGGCTTCACCATTGATCTTGCGCACAAGGACCTGACCTTGATCGTGGGTGCGGCCAACAATCAGCGGGTGCCGGTGCCGGTGGCCGCTGCCGCCCGCGAAGCGTTCTCGGCCGCGCGGGCGCGCGGCTACGGTGCTCAGGATTTCTCGGCCATGGTCGATGTTCTTTGCGACAGTGCGCAGATCGAACGGGCTCGCCTCAAGGAGTGATCTGATGAACGAACTCGCCATCATTGACATTGCCCCGCTGTTCAATGGCGATGAGGCGGGACAGGCGGCGACAGACGAGGCAATCGGTGCGGCCATCGAAAATCATGGCGGATTTGTCAAATCCGGTTATCCCGGCTCGGACGAGATCGACACGCGTTCGAAGAAGCTGCTGAGCTTTTTCGATCTGCCGATGGAGGATAAGACGTCCGTCCTGTCACGTGCCTTCAATCCGTCGGGCCCCCGTGTCTATCGCGGCTATCACGCCCACCTTGATGCCGAATCCTGGGCGCATAACGAGTTCTTCGACATAGGGCCTTCAGCTCCGAATCCCGCGCCCGGCGTTCCGGGGATGGAGATCTTCGCTGAGAGCAATGTCTGGCCTGCTGTGGAACCGGTACCGGACTGGCGCCGAATGATGGAGCAGCACCATGGGCAGCTGAGCGGCATTGGGTCCGCCGTAATGTTCTCCGCCGGCCGGGCGGCGGGCTTTGCCCAGGCGGATCTTGAGCGCCAGTTTTCCGGCGGCAATCCGACCTTGCGCCTGCTGAACTATCCTAGAAAGCCCGAAAGCAAGACCGTCCGCAACGCGATGCCCGACGATCTGCACGGCGACGATGACACACTGCCCCTGTCGGCTGGCCGGCACACGGATGTGGCGGGCGTATCTCTCCTCTGGCAGGCGCAGGCGGGGCTGCAGGCCCAGGCGCCGGACGGCACCTGGCGCGATGTTCCACTCATCCGCAACTGCATCTCCGTGCATCTCGGCGAAGTTCTCGAGGTCATGACCGAGGGGCGTATACGGGCAACCCCGCATCGGGTGATCGATCACGGGACCGCGCGCCAGTCGATCGGCTTTTTCCTCGAGCCTGCTTTGGGGACCCGCCTTGCGCCGATCAAGAACGCTTGTGACCAGGCCGACCCGGCCGGCCCGGGAACCTATGGCTGGCATCTGCAGACGAGGTTCTCCGGCCGCACGCATTTCAAGGGACTGGTCCAGCCACCCCGGGCCGCAAGGCAGGGTTAGAATTTTCAGGCTTGATCCATCGGGGCAGGTTCGGCATCCTGCCTGAACCCACTGGCACTGGAAGATCAAGGGCCGCCTCCGCGCATGAAGATGCGCGCAACCCTTGGCCTTGAGGATCCCAATGCCTGTATTCGATCATGTTCCCCTTCATGCCGATTTCGGCCTCGACGTCCTGAATGCGGATCTTCGCGATGCGCAAAGGCCGGATGTTTTCGTTGCCATTCGTGCCCTGTTCGAGCGCCATTCGCTCCTGCTGTTCCGGGAACAGCATCTTGATGACGATGAGCACATGGCGTTCTCCTCGCTGTTCGGTCCGATCGAGGACCGTTCCAACATCCGCATGGATGGAGCGCCCAAGGTCTCCTATGGCGTCAGCAACCAGACCGAGGATGGAGGCGTGTACAGCGAGCACGACCTCAGATTGCTTGGCCTCCAGGCCAATATGCTCTGGCACACCGACAGCACCTTCCTTCCGGTCCCTGCGCTCGCCAACATTCTCCAGGCAAGGGTGGTGCCCGATGAAGGCGGCGCGACGGAGTTTGTCTCGTCCCGCGCCGGTTTCGCGCGGCTTTCGCCGGAGCTGCAGGAACGGCTGCGGTCGATGAGCTTCAAGCACCGCTACAGCCATTCCCGCGCCCGCATCAATCCTGAACTGGCGAAGCTGGAGATGTTCACCATGTGGCCGGACACGGAATGGAAAGCCGTCTGGCGCAATCCGGTCACCGGCGCCGAGGCGCTGTATATCGCTTCGCACGCATTCGGTGTCGCGGGGCTGGAAGCGGAGAAGGGTGGGGATCTCATCGACGAATTGATGGAGGCCATGACGCCGCCCGAAGCAGTTTATGCGCATCACTGGGCGCCGGGCGATG
This sequence comes from Pseudomonadota bacterium, assembly GCA_039030315.1. Lineage (GTDB taxonomy): Bacteria > Pseudomonadota > Alphaproteobacteria > Rhizobiales > CAJQND01 > JAAEUE01. Next base: position 6,577 of record JBCCEL010000144.1, on the reverse strand, counting down.
TTCTGGTCTGGGATGAGCGCGCGGTGCTCCACCGGGGAACGCCCTGGCCCTATGATCAGGCCCGCACTCTCGTCAGCTGTTGCGTCTCCGCGCAAGCACCCGATGGCCTTGACAGCATGCGGGTTTGAACGTGGCGTTCGACACACTCTCCTATCTACTGTCGTTTTCAGGGGATGCGCCGCGCATTCTGCGCAACGCGCGCCTACCCGAGGGATGTACGCCGGACGGGCTTCCTGCTGCCGGAGACGGTTTGCTCGCGGCCGATCTGGAGGTGGGTGGCGGCCGGGTCATCCATATTGAACGGCCCGGCGTGCTGCCGGCGCGTTCCGACGACATCGATCTGGAGCAGAGCATGGTTTGGCCTTGCCCTGTCGACTGCCACACCCATATCGACAAGGGGCTGGTCTGGGCCCGCAGCCCGAACCGGACCGGGCGTTTCGAGGATGCGTCCGTTGCGGCGCGGGACGATGCGGCGCGGTACCAGACCCGCGAGGACTTTCGTGCCCGTGCCCAGTTTGCTCTGGAAACGGCCCATGCCCACGGCACCCGCGCGATCCGCAGCCATGTGGATGCGGGCAAAGGGACGCTTGATGACGCCATGGCGGTTCTCGGCGAACTTGCGGTGGACTGGGCCGGCCGGATTGACCTGCAACTCTGTCCGTTCACCGGGCTGGAGGAAGATCCGGCCTGGCTGGATGCCCTGGCGGACCGGGCAGCTGCCCGCCCGGAGCGGGTGCTCAGTGTATTCCTCGAAATGTTTGACGGACTTGACCGGGCACTCGACGACCTGATGGCGCGGGCAAAACGCCATGATCTCGCTCTCGATTTCCATGCGGACGAGAACCTCGATCCAGGATCGAAGTGTCTGGAGGCGGCGGCCCGCGCGGTGCTGAGGAACAGGTTTGACGGCCGGGTTCTCGCCGGACACTGCTGTGCGCTTTCGGTCCAGGCTGAGCCCGTCCTGAGACGGACACTGGATCTCGTTGCCGATGCGGGTATCCACATTGTGTCCCTGCCTCTCTGCAATGCCTATCTGCTGGACCGCGGCGCCGGCAAGGCGCCGCGGCATCGCGGCTTTGCCCCGGTGCACGAGATGCGGGCGCGGGGAATTCCCGTGTCGATCGCCTCCGATAATGTGCGAGATGCCTACTATGCCTATGGCGACTATGATCTTCCGGAACTCTTTCGCACAGCGGTCAGGATGATGCAGCTTGATCATCCCTTCGGCGACTGGGCCCGGGCTGTGACGGCCACGCCCGCAGGAAGTCTCGGGCTGGCAGACGCAGGAGCGCTCGCTCCAGGGGTGCAGGCTGACCTGATCATCTTCAGAGCCCGTAACTGGGGGGAGTTTGTTTCGCGGACGCAGGCCGACCGGCTTGTCATGCGATCGGGCCGTCTGATCAACACCGTCCTGCCGGATTACCGGGAGCTGGACCACCTGGAGGGCATGGCCGTATGAGCCGGACCGAAACACTGATTGAGCGGATCGGGGACATTCCGGTCCTGACCCAGGAAAAGCTGGTGCAGGCCAAGAGCCGCGACTTTTACTGGTACTCGCCGGTGCTGAAGCGCAAGCTGGATCGGGTGTGTGCGGACGTCGTGGTCTCGCCCCGTTCGGAAGACGAGGTCCGGGAAGTGCTGGCCCATTGCTGGGCGCTGGATCTGCCGGTGACGCCGCGGGGCGGCGGTACGGGCAACTACGGCCAGGCCATGCCGCTGGCCGGCGGCGTGGTGCTCGATATGACCCGGATGAAGGCGCTGAAAGGCATCAATGATGGTGTGGCGCGGGTTGAGCCGGGCGCGCTGATGGGCGAGCTCCAGCAGCAGACGCGCAATGAGGCCGGATTGGAGCTTCGGATGCACCCCTCCACGCTCGAAACGGCAACTATTGGCGGCTTTCTGGCCGGCGGTTCGGGCGGTGTCGGCTCGATCAACTGGGGCATGCTGCGCGAAACCGGCAACATCCTGTCCCTTCGTGTTGCCACGGCTGAACAGGAGCCCCGGTTGCTGCAGATCGAAGGCGACGCCATTCAGACGGTGCTCCATGCCTATGGGACCAATGGTATCATCACGGAAATCGAGATGCCGCTCAGTCCGGCCCAGGACTGGATCGAAGTGATCGCAAGTTTCGACGACTGGATGGCTGCCGTCCGGACCGGCTGGAGCCTGGCCCATCAGGAAGGGCTCTGGTTCAAGCAGCTAGCCGCGATCCAGGCCCCGGCCCCTTTTGACTATTTTGCAAGACACCGGAAGTTTCTGGAGGAAGGTGACAACCTGCTCTGCATTCTGGCCGCGCCAAGCGCCATCCGGCCGCTGATCCAGGCGCTGGACCAGGCCGGTGGGCGCCTGGCCTACCGGTCGGACACGGCCGCGGCCGAGGAGAAGAAGGGTCTCCCCCATCTCCATCACCTGACGTGGAACCATACGACATTCCGGGCGCTCAAGACGGACCCGGAGATGACCTATCTCCAGGTCGGGCTTCCGGCATCCGACCCGATCGGCATGGTGGAACGGCTGGCATCAGAGTATCCTGGCGAAATCATCGGCCATGTGGAGATCACCCGGTCGAGCGGACGGGTTTCGGCATCGTTCCTGCCTATCTACCGCTTCAGCTCGGAGGCCCGGCTTATCCAGGTTGCCCACGAACTCGAGGCAGCGGGCTGCGCCTGCTACAATCCCCACGCCTACACCTACGAGGAGGGAAATCACTCAGGCCCGGATGAAATGCGTCTTGCCATGAAGCGGCGTACCGATCCGAAGGGGCTGCTCAATCCCGGCAAGATGATTGGCTGGGACGATCCGGACTATGTCTATGATACCGCTGGCGGCTATGATTATCCCGGCCTGAAGGAGCGTGCCGCATGAAATCCCTCACCCCGGCGGCGATCCACCCGCCGTTCGCAGATTACTCCCATGGCATAGTTGCCGAGGCGGTGAAGCTCGTTGTCACCTCCGGGCAACTGGGTATCCGGAGTGACGGCTGCATTCCGGCAGGTGCGCGTGAGCAGGCGGAGGTGTGTTTTGGGAACATCGATGAGATCCTGAAGTCGGCGGAACTGGACCGGCAATGTATCATCCGGCTCAATGCCTATGTTACGGACCGAGCGCATATGGCTGGATACATGGCGGCGCGCGATGCGTATCTCGCCGGCAGCGCCTGCAAGCCGGCATCGACATTGATGATCGTGTCCGGATTCACGCGACCTGAGTTTCTGGTCGAGGTCGAGGCCCTTGCGGCCGGGGAGAACTGAGATGCTGCCGAAGCGCTTCTGGCGCGACATGCCAACGACGGCTTTCGACGGAGATACGTCGGAGTGGATTGCCGTGCTTCCCCTTGCCGCTATCGAGCAGCATGGGCCGCACCTGCCGGTCGGCGTCGACGCCTTCCTCGCCGAAGGTTTTGTTGAACGCTGCGCCGCGGCGCTGCCGGAACGCAGTCCGGCAACGTTTCTGCCGGTCCAGCAGGTCTGCAAGTCGAACGAACATGTCAGCTTTGCCGGAACACTCACCGTGGGGTGGGAGACGGCGATCCGGAGCTGGATCGAGACCGGGGATAGCCTTGCCCGTGCGGGTCTGCGTAAGCTGGTGATGATCACCAGCCATGGCGGCAATGTCTCGCCAATGGATATCGCCGCGCGCGAACTGCGCACCGCACATGACATGCTGGTGGTAACCACGAGCTTCGGCCGCCTGGGGAAGTGGCGGGAGATCTATGACTACGGGCCGGTGATCACGGATATCCACGGCGGTAATGCCGAGACGTCCCTGATGCTGGCCTTCCGTCCGGATCTGGTCGACATGTCGAAGGCTGAGGACTTCCACAGCGCCCAGTTCGATCTCAAGGCCAGGCACACTCACCTTGGCTTCCATTCCTCCAACGCCAACATCGCCTGGGCATCGGAAGACCTCAATCGGCAGGGCGTGGTCGGCGATGCGTCTGCGGCCTCTGCCGAGCGCGGTGAAGAGGATATCCGGACGACTGTGGACGGCTTCTGCAGGCTGATCGAGGAAATCGCCGCCACCGCGCCGCCGACCGCGCCATGATGGAGACCGTTGTCCTGATCGCGCAGGCCTGCGCGACCGTCTTCCTGGCAGGCTGGATCACGGCCGGGGTCAAAGACAATATCCAGCATCCCGACATGAACCGGACCTTCACCTCCATGGTGTTGCGGATGGAGCGGATGGAGGAACTCTATCCGGAGCATTTCGAGATCGTCAAACACCGTCGCATCAAGGAACCGAGGCTGCTGAACATGGCCTATGGGTTCATTGTCTTGTGCGAGAGCATTGCCGCGCTCCTGCTGTGGGCCGGAGCTGTGTTCCTGCTCTTTGCCCTGGTCGGTTGGGCGCAGCCGGAAACCGCCAAGTCAGCCGCCCTTGTCGGCGCTCTCGCATTCACGTCCGTCTGGGCCGGCTTCCTCATTTTCGGCAATCATTTCGGTTACTGGTATGCCCATGAGGCTGCCCAGAACACGCATTTTCAGCTTGTGATCTGGGGCATTGCGACCATGGTGTTCCTTACGGTCTAAAGGATGGTTTTGGCGAAATCCCGAAATTCCGAGCGCGGTTTCACGCTTCTCGAGCTGCTGATTTCGCTTGGGCTTCTGGCGCTGATCATCGGCTTTCTCTTCAGCTCCATCGGTACCTTGCGCCGGGTCTGGGACAACATGGAGACCGTGGCCGAACGCTCCGGACACCAGGCCGTCCGCACCTACCTTCAACAGCGGCTTTCCCAGGCGATGTTCGTGCTGCGGCGCGAAGGAGGCCGCGGAGATGTGGTGGCCTTCGAGGGTGGCCGCGACCGGGTCAGTTTCGTTGCAGAAGCTGATGGTGCTCTTACCGTTCCGGGCCTCTACAGGGTTTCAATCGGCGTTTCCGAAGCACCTGCGACGTCGGAGGGACAAACGGTTTATGTCGAGGAAACGCTTCACCGGCCGCGGCGCCGCTCCCGGGTAGACGACAGCATGAGCCATCGGCGGACCCTGGCCGAAGGCGTCGTGGATTTTCGCCTGCGCTATTTCGGCAGTCCGACTGCGACAGGCGGAGAACAGGCCTGGTTCGACAGCTGGACCGCACGCCGCAAGCTTCCCCGGTTGATCGCCGTCCGGCTGACGGTGGCCAACCCGGACGGCGGCGAGGAGACCTGGCCGGAGATCGTGGTAGCGACCAGGAACACCAACGCCCGCCTGGAAGAGGACTGATCCGTCCCGCTCCAAAGCGTTCCACGATTTATCGCGCCCATCCCTAGATGTTCAGTCCCGCGGAGCGCCGTCTCGAAGGATGCGCGGCAAGAACGGAGCGTGCGGCACACCCTTCGAGACGGATCTGCTCAATGCCTGTACGACTCAGTTCCCCCCACGGCCGCGGAAAGGAAGCAGCAGGCACCAGAGAATGTTCGAGGGTTTGTCCGTCTGAAACTCCTTCAGCCCGATGGTCATGCCGTCGTGGCCGTCTCGTGGCTGGTCGATATAGGTGCCGAACATCCGGTCCCAGACGGAGAGATTGAAACCGTAATTGCTGTCGGTCTCCTCGCCATGGATGGAATGGTGCACGCGGTGCATGTCAGGCGTCACGAAGATCTGGCGCACGATCCGGTCGGCCCAGAGCGGCATGCGCCAGTTGGCGTGGTTGAACATGGCCGAGCCGTTCAGCAGCACTTCGAAAATGAAGACGCCGAGGGCCGGTGCTCCAAGCACGATGATCACCACGAACTTGTAGAGCATGGACAGGACGATCTCGACCGGATGAAAGCGGGCACCCGTGGTCACATCTATGTCGCGGTCGGCATGGTGCATGCGGTGCACCTTCCAAAGGAGAGGGATCTTGTGCGAGGCCACATGCTGCCAGTAGATGGCAAAGTCCAGCAGCACTGCCGCAACCAGAACCTTCAGCCAGAACGGCAGATCTACAAGGTTAAGCAGACCCCAGCCCTGGGCAGTGGAATAGACGGCCACACCCACTGCCAGCACCGGAAAGAGCAGTCGTACGGCCAGGGTGTCGATCACCACGACACCGATATTCGTCAGCCAGCGGGTCGAGCGCGGCTGGGTGCGGTCCTTGCGCGGCATGAGCATCTCCAGCAGTGCCATGGCCGCAAAGACGCCGGCAAAGACGCTCAGCCGGATCGCTGCCTCATTGTCAATTCCGCTTTCCATCCGCCATCTCTTTCTTGCGGGGGGCTCAAAGCGTCAGCTTCCGTCCCTGCTCTGAAGAGTGATAGACCGCTTCTTCTATTTCAAGGTTGCGCAAGTAGTCGCTCGCGGTGTTTTGAAGCGGTGTGTTTGCGGTGAGATGCTCGACCACATGGGCCTGCAGGCGGAAGACGCAGTCTCCCGCAAACCCGGCATTGCTCCACTCGTAGGGATGCGGTTGCCAGTCGTTCGTCCCGTGCGCCCGGAAGGAGATCCCGCCGTCGCCGTTGAGGCTCAGCGCGCCATCCGAGCCCTCGATCAGCATGTCGCCCATGGTGAGGCGGCGGTTTTCCGCCACGTGATCGGCCAGACGGTTGCCGTCGAACAGACCCCTGGCGCCGCTATCGAAGCCGAAGATGATGAGACCAGCGTCTTCCCCCGTTATG
>JBCCEL010000143.1:0-14113 GCA_039030315.1 Pseudomonadota bacterium | reverse complement strand
CGACCCACGGGAGGCTCAAGCGGATAGTCCGGATCGCTATTTTTCTCGACGAGATAGAATTCAAGCTCCGGCGCGACGACAGGCTTCCAGCCCTTGTCCTCGTACATCTTCAGGACCCGCTGCAATACATACCGCGGGGAGATATCGACCGGGCTGTCGTCAAGATAGAAGCAGTCGCAGATCACCTGCGCGGTCGGTTCGGCATACCAGGGCACCATGCGGATCGAACTGGCATCAGGCTTCAGATAGATGTCGGAGGCCTCCGGACGGGTCACGTTGGCTTCCTGCACGTACCTGCCGGTCACCGTGAGGATGAAGATTTCCTCGGGCATACGCAGGCTCTGGTTGCCGATGCCGGAAACGAACTTCTTCGCCGGAGTGATTTTGCCGCGGGCGACCCCGCCCATATCGGGCACCAGGCACTCCACTTCCTCCACACCGCGCTCATCCAGCCAGCCGCTGAGTTTCTTCTTCACCGTCATCGTCGCTACCCGGCCGCCCCGGCCCTGCTGTGATCATTCAAGAGATTCTCTCTACCACACCCGGCAGGTTCGGGGGTAGAACATGGCTTTCCTCGTAAACGGAACCGCCTGCCGCCATGACACGCCCATCCGACGGACTGTCCTACTACCGCGCCACCGCAAATCCCGCCCCCGAGTTCCCAGCACTGGAAGGGGACCGGGATTGCGATGTTTGTGTGATCGGAGCGGGCTATACAGGACTCTCTGCCGCCCTTGAGCTGGCACAGCGCGGCTATGACGTCGTCGTGCTTGAATCGGAAACCGTTGGCTGGGGCGCTTCGGGGCGCAATGGCGGCCAGATCTGCACCGGCGTGTCCTGCGGGATCGAGAAGATCGAAAAGGTCGCCGGCCGGGAGGCGGCAAAGCAGGTCTTCGACATCTCCGAAGAAGCGAAAGACCTGATCAAGGCGCGCGTCGAGACCCACAAGATCGATTGCGACCTGAAGTGGGGATATCTCCACGCCGCGCCGCGCCAGGGCGACCTGGACGAGATGCGCGAGGAGGTCGAGTATCTGCAAGGGTTCGGTGCGACCGGAATGGAGGTTCTGGACAGGACCGCGCTTTCGGACCGGCTGGGCTCGACCATCTACCATGGCGCCACGCGCGAAGAGCATGCCGGACACCTGCACCCGCTCAACTACTGCCTCGGGCTTGCCGAGGCGGCGGTGAAGGCAGGCGCCAGGATATTCGAGCACACACCGGTGACCGCCGTCGAGACAGGCGGCAGCCCCTACGCCTCGACGGCGCGCGGCCGGGTGCGCGCAAAGTTCATGGTCGTTGGCGGCAATGCCTATCTCGGCAAGCTCATCAAGCCGCTCTATCAGCGCCTCATGCCCTGTGGATCGTTCATCCTGGCGACCGAACCGCTCGGCGAGAACCGCGCGCGCGCGCTGATCGCCGGTGACGAGGCGGTCTCCGACAGCAATTTCATCGTCGATTACTACCGCTGCTCCGCCGATCACCGCATGCTTTTCGGCGGGCGCTGCAGCTATTCGACGCTCGAGCCGAAGGATCTCGGCGCCTTCATGCGGCCGCGCATGCTGAACGTCTTCCCGCAGCTGGACGATGTGAAGATCGATTACGCCTGGGGCGGCTATATCGGTATCACCATGAGCCGCATTCCGCATGTCGGCCGCATCGGCCAGAATGTCTACTACGCGCAAGGCTATTCGGGTCAGGGCGTCGCCTTGTCCGGCATGTGCGGCAAGCTGCTGGCCGAGGCGATCATGGGCCAGGCTGAGCGCTTCGACGTCATGGCGCAGTTCAAGCACCAGCCCTTCCCCGGCGGTCCCCTGCGCACGCCGGCCCTCGTCCTGGGCATGCTCTACTACCGGCTGAGAGACGCGCTCAGCTGATCTGAAGGAAAACCGCAATGCTCCCCCGCACCCGGTATCACTCGCCCGATCATCTCTCGATCGGCGTCGACCTAAACTACAGCAACGCCATCAAATGCGGCGAGATGATCTTCATTTCCGGCCAGGCCGATATTGACGGCAACGCCACGGTCAACCATCCTGGCAATCTGGAAAAGCAGACGCGGATCGCCATGGAAGACATGAAGACCGTCCTGGCGGGTCTGGGCTCGGATGAGGGTGATCTGGTCAAACTGACCGCCTTCTACGTGCTGGGCGACGGCCCGGACGAGGCCTTCATTCTCGAGACCATGGCGGATTGCCTCGGAACGCTGCCCGGACCGGGACCGGCCGTCACCCTGGTGCCGATCGAGACCAACTGTTTCAACGGCCTCACCATCGAGATCGAGGGCATCGCCATGCGCGGCCATAACGGCGAGCGGCTGGCAAAGTCTTCCTCGTGGATCCCGGACGGGCCTGCGCTTCCGGCCGCGTTCAGCCAGGCGGTCCGCTGCGGCGAGATGATCTTCACCAGCGGACAGACCGCTGAGGACGAGGCGGGCGCCATGCAATCCCCGGGCAGCCTGAGCGCGCAAAGTCACATCGTTCTGCGCAAGTTGCAACGGCTTCTCGCGGGCCTCGGGGCCGACCTCAACGATGCCGTCAAGGCCAATGCCTTCAATGTCGAGCCGGGCGATCAGGAGGAGTGGAAGGAAGCGGCCCTGATCCGCGCCAGCTACTATCAGGAGCCTGGCCCGGCGGCGACCGGACTGTCCCTGACCCGTCTTCCGAAACCGGACGCCATGGTGCGCTACGACGTCATCGCCATGCGCGGGCGCGACGGCTCCAGGCTGCACCGGCAAGGGGTCTGGCCGACAGGTCACTGGGATTGGCCGGTCCACCTACCCTACCGGCACGGCCTGAAAGTCGGCGACCTCATCTTTCTCGGCGGCCAGGTTTCGCTCACGCCGACGGGCGGCGTGATTGATCCCGGCAACGTCGAGGCGCAGACGCATACGTCCATGCAGAACATCCGCAAGGTGTTGCAGGAATTCGGCCTCGACTTTGAGAACCTGGTGAAGATCAACACCTTCTACGCCGGCACAAAGGGCGAGGAAGATCTGCAGAAGAATGCTGGCATCCGCGCGGGCTACTACCGCGACCCCGGCCCTGCCTCGACCGGCATCCCGTTCGAGTACCTCGCCTACAAGGACATGCTGATCGAGATCGACTGCGTGGCGATGGTCTGAGGGTGGAGATGTCCGAACCCTGCCGGAAACTTCAGCGGCACATCCGGCACGCTGAACCCTGGATGCCCGCCTGCGCGGGCATGACTGAGCGGGAGGATGCCGCTCCCAAGCAGACAGGAACCTACTCCGGCCCAACCGTCGCTCCCGCGTAGGCGGGAGCCTGGAGCTTGTTGCTCCTAGAGCGCGGTCACTTCAGAACCTCGGGCAGACGAGCCGCAGCGCGGCGTCTCGAAGCCTGTGCCGGGAAGATTTAGCGCGCCGCACATCCTTTGAGACAGCGCTGCGCGCTTCCTCAGGATGAGGTCCGCAGCGTGGTGGACGGAGGAAGCGAACTTCGCCCTACCCTTCCATTTCCTTCTTGAGCTCGGCGAGCTTGGCGAAGACGGAATCGGCATCGGGAGTTTCCTCTTCCTCTTCCTTGGGTGCGGGTGCGGTCTCGCCAAAGACGCTGTCTGCCGTGATATTCGCATCCGCCGGCGGCTCGACTGCCTCTTCCACGGTTTCTTCCGCCACTGCCGCCTCAGCCTGATCGGCCCCAGCGGACGCCGCGGTCATGGTCATGGCCGCGGCCATGGCGGCTCCGATTTCCTCGGCGGTGGCCGTAGCTTCGGTGGCGTGCTCGCTGGTCTCTTCAGGCGATTCCAGGGTTCCCAGCTTGGGATTTTCCGCTTCGGCCTTCTTGCGTTCCTTCTCGACACGCTCGGCCGCCTTGCGCACCGCGTTGTCGAGGTCGATCTGGGAGCACAGGCCCAGCATGACCGGATCGCGCGGCTGGATATTGGCCGAATTCCAATGCGTGTGATCGCGGATTGCGGCGATGGTAGGCTTGGTCGTCCCCACCATCTTGATGATCTGCGCATCGGTCAGTTCAGGGTGCTTCCTGAGCAGCCAGTCTATGGCGTCCGGGCGGTCCTGACGGCGCGACACGGGCGTGTAGCGCGGGCCCTTCTTGGACTTGACAACCGGAATTTCGACCTTGGCTTCGGCCATCTGCAGCCGGTGGCCCGGATCCTTCTGGGCGGCTTCCAGTTCATCGCGGGTCAACTGTCCGCTCGTAATCGGGTCCATTCCCTTGATGCCCATGGCCACATCACCATCGGCTATGCCTTTGACTTCCAGCTCGTGCAGCTGGCAGAAATCGGCGATTTGCCGGAATGTGAGCGCTGTGTTGTCGACGAGCCAAACGGCGGTTGCCTTGGGCATCAAAGGGGCCTGAGCCATGCGATCTCTCCTTCAGAGCGACCAAGGGCCTACTCTGCGTCGGTGCCTTGAGACACCAAATCAATTTCAGGGATATCGCTCTATATAGGGCCGAACCGCGCGTCAGAAAAGAGCTTTGTTGGCAGGCCTGACCCCAGTTCGGGGGGACAGGCCCGCCGGCCGCTCACATTTGCATGATTTCAGCCACTTCCACGCTGCCGTCTTCAGCAAGGATCGGACAGCCCTTCGCCATTTCGACCGCCTGGTCGATGCTCTCCGCGCTGACAATCGAATAGCCTGATGTTGGGTTGGACCCGCCATTGTCCTCGACCCTGCCGGCAAAAACCGTCCTGGACATGCCGACGGGATTGCCGCCGTCCACGACCGCATCACCCATGCCACCCAGCCAGGACATCCAAAGTCCCATCACCCGTTCGCCCTCCTCCGGCGTCTCCGGCATCTTTCCACCGTGATAGATGTAAACGAAATTGGCCATCGTGATCCTCCTTGCTGGCGTGATTTTATTTAACCAATAGGTAAAGTTTTAGTCGGAACGCACAGCTGTGTCAACGGCACACGCCGCGGACACCAATTCGCTGGCCAGAGAATGAATCCAACCGGTCGCTCCGGCGAGCCAGCTTCTCTGGTGTTTCTGTGCGGCTGCGTTCAGGGATTGAAGACAATTTCAGTTTTGGCGGGAGCGGCGGAACCAGAACCATCCAAGCCAGAGAACGCCGTAGAGGAAGAGCGCTGCCAGAATAGCCGGCTGGGGACTGTCGAGCGAACTGATGGAACCGGCATAGGTAGCAATTGCCACATACGGGATTGTTCCCAGCAGAAAGAAGACCAGATAGCGCAAAAGGGGCATCCGTGTTGCGCCCGCCATACAGGCCGTGACCTCAGGCACAATCGGCGCGGCGCGGGACAGCATGATCATGACCGGTCCACCGGTATGAAACGCTTCCTTCAAGGCGCTGCGCTCGGTCTGATCCTTGACGAGAAAGCCAATAGCTCGATCTCCCCAACGCCGGCTGATGCCGTAGCCGGAGAAAGCGGCGAGCGACATGCCCGCCAGCGCAGCGGCAAACCCGCCGGGGAACCCCAGAAAGAACCCCGCCAGTATGGTCACCGTCAGTGTTGGGACAGCCACGAAGAGATCGATGAACAGGAGTGCAACAACGAGACCTGCCACCCACGCAGGATGGCTGTTCTGAACGGTTTCCAGCCAGATCCGCACATTTTCAACGGTCAGGAACCCGAACACACGGCCAAGGACAAAGGTCGTCGCAAACACCGCACCCAGGATGAGCATGACTTTGATCAGAGGTTTCACCGCCTCAACCCCGCCGCATGATGTTTCGGGCAATCGCCGGAGAAAGCCGCATCAGGAACCGCAGGAGCTTCACCTTTCCCACGTCAATGTCATGGTGTTTCCCCTGCATCCCGGCAAGGATCCTTTCAACAGCCTCGTCAGCTGAAATTTTGCCCGCTCCACGGCCTCTGGTCATCTCCGTGTCCACGAGTGGAAGAAAGGCCTGCATCACGCGGACACCGCCCTCCTCCAACTGATTGCGGAGTGCTTGAGAAAGAAGATTCAGACCGCCTTTGGTTGCGCAGTAGACAGCCGAGCTTGTTTTCGGCACGAGGCCCAGTCCGGAGTTGATGTTCAGGACAATCGCCTGCTCGCTTTGCAGGAGAACCGGCAGCGTCAGGTAGGTAAGAATCGCCGGGGCAGCCAGATTAACGTTGATCTCACGCTCGATTGTTTCAACACAAAAGTCGTCATCGAGAAACCAGGGGGTGTGCTGGACGGCAGCATTGTTGATCAAAACATCGAGTGCATGACCGGCTTTGACGATTTGATCGGCAGCACGAGCCACTTCGTCAGTTTGAGAGAGATCCGCTTCATAAACGGTTATGCCGGCAAACTCCGCCTTCAGCTTGTCCAGCCCGGCTGACGCACGGCCAATGACCGAAACCGAGTTGTCAGCATGCAGCTGGCGGAGCAGTTCGTACCCTATGCCTGAGGTGCCACCCGTGATCAGGATATTTTTGGAACGCAGAAATCGTTTGCTCATCAAGCCTAACCCCTATTTGAGATGGGGTTGGCTAACCTCATTCCGGGTGGCCGGCATTAACCCAGGTTAAAACCATGACGTTTCAAGAGCTTTTGGCAGAGCATGGGCGCGCTCTCCAGTGCGAACAGGGCCAGTACCTGTTTCGCCAGGGCGATGATAATCGTGCCCTCTACCTGCTGAAGGGCGGCTTGTTGAAAGCCTACTATCTTTCCGCTGATGGGAAGGAAAACATCAAGTCGTTTCTCGTGCCAGGCGACACGATCGGCAGTCTCAAAGGGGTTTTCAGCGAAAGCGGTTGCAGCTTCAATCTGGTCTGCCTTGAACAGAGCGAGTTGGTCAGGATTGATTTCGACATCGTCTACTCCCACAGCCGGGATAACCTGGCACTTGCGAGGGAAATGCTGGATTTCCTCCTGAAATTCGCGATGAAGAAGGAAACGCGCGAGTTCGAGCTGCTGTGTCTACCGCCGGAAGAGCGCTATCGGCGATTGCTCGAAACAACACCCCGGTTGTTCGACCAGGTTACCCAGAATGATATCGCCCGCTATCTGGGTGTGACACCTGTCGGCCTCAGCCGCATCAAGAAGCGCGTCCAGGGAACTGGGTAAGCGGCCTTTGCGGTTGAGGGCTTCGATCGCCCAAGTCCCAAACAGGTCAAATTCGTCAACCGTGGCACTTACGGCAGCTCCATGTTGACCTCTGAAACTGACCGGACGCCGATGTCGGAAACTCGCGCATACTCGCCGTTCGAGGTCCGCTCAAGCTGGGACCTCGCCTCAAGCCGCCTTCTTGCGCGATCTCGCAAAATCCTGGAGCGCCGTCGCGGACACCGGCTCGATCGGGGTGAAGTCCCGGTGGGCGATCCATTCCGGCCGGTTGAACTTGGTGATGTGGTTGGAGACCGCGCACAGCGTCAGGTAGACGATCTTGCGCGGGTATGGCGTGATGTTGGGCGGGCTGGCGTGAACCAGGTTGCCGTGGAACATCATGACCGACCCGGGCGGGCCCGTGGGTGCGATGATGCCGCCTTCTTCGGCCAGCCGGGTGACCGTTTCCTCGTCCAGCGTCCAGAGCGGGTAGGATGTCGTCGTCGTGTCGTGGCTGGCTTCCAGCGTTCCACCCCTATGGCTCTTCGGGATGAACATGAGCGGTCCGTTGATGGCCATCACCTCGTCCAGAAACACCGCGATGTTCATGGCCCTCGGCTCCGGCATGCCATCGTCGCGGGACCAGACGCCATAATCCTGATGCCATTGCCAGACCGCGCCCTGGAAGGCCGCCTTCGCATTGACCTTGAACTGGTGCATGTAGAGCTGTTCGCCGAAGATCTGGCTGACCGGGTCGATCAGGCGGGGGTCGGCCCCAAGAAGCCCGAAGGCCTCATTGTAGGTGTGGGCGGCAAACGCGGTGCGCGGCGCTCCACCATCTTCGCGCCAGACCTCCTCGCGGTCGGACTTGTAGATCTCAAGCGCCTCATCCTTCAGCGCATCGATCTCCTCCTCGGTGAAGGTGGAGGGCAGGAAGATGTATCCCTGTTCGTCGAACTCGGCGATCTGTTCCGGCGTGAGCTTCATGACCATTCCCCTGACGTTCTTGCAGACTGCAGATAATATTTGGCAGGGTGGGCGTTGTCCAATAGGTCTGGGCCTGAACGGAGGACCAGGAGATGAGCAAGACGGATCTGCCCATTCTGCAGCAACGCCGGATCGAGGCAAACATCATCAAACCCATCTACGAAGAGATGGCGCGAGAGCTCGGGGAGGAGAAAGCCAAGAGCCTGCTCGGCAACGCCATCATCCGCAACGCCGTCGAACAGGGTGAGGCCTATGCGAAAGCCGAGGGCGGGGACAGGAGCCTGCTCTCGTTCCACGCCTTGCTGCCGCAGTGGAAGGCTAATGGCGCGCTCGAAACCGACATCCTGTCAGAAAGCGAAACCGAGGTGAGCTACAACGTCACCCGCTGCCGGTATGCCGAAATGTACAAGGAGATGGGCCTCGCCGAAATCGGCCACCTGCTCTCCTGCGGGCGGGACGGCACGTTCTGCACCGGCTATGACCCGCGCATCAAGCTGGAACGCACCCAGACCATCATGCAGGGCGCCTCCCACTGCGACTTCCGCTACCGTTGGGAAGAAGGCATCTAGATCTGTCGCTGTCCGTCCGCAAACACCTGCTTCCACAGCAGTATCCGGACCGACTTCCTGAGCCCGGTCGGCCAGAACGGATCTTCTTCAACCAGGGCCTTGACCGTGTTTGCATCCGGTGCCTCCACCAGCCAGAGGCCACCGGCCGGATCACCTGACTGCCCGTCAGCCATAGGTCCCGCAGCCTGGATGGCTGATGAATTGCGTTCCAGAAAGGTCAGGTGGTCCGGCATGAACTGCGGGCGCTTGTCCGCTGCTGCATCATTGTCTTCGAACAGAACGGCGTAGATCATTTGGGCGGCTCCATGATTGTGTGCGTGTTCGATAGCGCCGCATAATTGCATTTGGAACTCTCAACTCTGCTGAGTTAGATTGCAAAAATGCAAGACAGAGACTGGAATGATCTGGCGGTCGTGCTGGCAGTCTACCGTGGCTCGACCTTCGCTAAAGCGGCGCGGTTCTTGGGGGTCAATCAAAGCACCGTCACCCGCCGGCTGGAGGCGTGCGAAAAACGGCTCAAGGCTAGACTGTTCGAGCGCGTCCCGGGCCGCCTGGTGCCCACGGCACACGGACGGGAGCTGATTGCCCGCGCCGAGCAGATCGAACCCATGGTCGACGGAGCGTTCGGCGCAGTCTTGCGGTCCGACCAGGCCGTAGCCGGAACCGTCCGGGTCACCGCCGTTCCCATCCTGGTCAACCACCTCCTGATCCCAGCGCTGCCTGAGCTTTCAGGCGAGCACCCTGACCTGCGGGTCGAGCTCGTGGCCGAGCCCCGGGATCTCAGCCTGAGGAAGCGCGAGGCGGACATTGCGGTGCGTCTGGCGAGGCCGGTCCGCGAGCAGGGCATGACAACCAGCAAAATCGGCGTGCTCGCCTACGGCGCCTATCAGCCGCGCGGGTTTGATGCAGGCGATCTGCCCTGGATCGGCTATGAGGACAGCATGTCCGATCTTCCCAATTCACGATGGATTGAGCGCCAGGCACGGCGTCATCAGGGTCAAATGAGCCAGCTGACGGTCAATGATGCGACGGGGCTGATTGCCGCGCTGCAGGCGGGCTTGGGCAGGTCTGTGCTGCCGCGCTCAGTTGCCGCCGGGCTGCAGGACCTGGAACCGGTTTCCACCGACGACGAACCGCCGTCACGGGAAGTCTGGATGCTGATCCATCCCGATCTGAAGCACCTTGCCCGGATTCAGACGGTAAACGGCTGGCTCCGCCGGACGGTGCAGGCGGCAACCCTGGAATGAGGAAAAGGGCCGAGGCTCAGCCTTCTGCTGGCAGGTACCCGGCGAGGCCCTCCTGCAGCGGGGCGAGGTGCTTCTCGTAGGCTTGCCACTTCAACGCCGAGGTCTGGTAGATCGGCTGCCTTGCCTGCCAGACGCTTGCCGTGCGCACGCCCTTTTCAACATCGGTGTGTTCCCGCGTCTCCGCATCCTGCTCCAGGCCCGCCAGATCGAACAGAAAGGCCGATGCCGCCTCGGCATCGGCCACCAGGTTCTCGTAATCGACCACCTGAACCCGGCCCGGCAGAACCTCCTCGAAATACGCCAGTGTCGACTGGCAGAGCTCGAAAGCATGGATCAGATGGGCAAAGCTGTTCGCATACGGCACCTGCCCCGGCAGGAAGTTCTGCTGGAAACAGGACAAACAGATATCGAGAGGATGGCGACGGCAGTACAGGATCCTGGCTTTCGGAAAGACCAGGCTGATCAATCCGATTGCGTTGAAGTTCCACAGGGACTTGTCCACGGGGCGCCCACCGGCACCTGCGGTCTTCAGATAGCTCTGGCCATAGGCCCGGACGTCCTCCTCCGTGAGGCCGAGCATGCGATCACGGTAGCCTGCAAAATGGTTCTCTACGCTGAGGTCCCGGTTGCAGAGGAGCTCGAACATGCCCCGCTCGCCGATACCATCGGCGCCCGCATGGCCGGAGAGGATCTGTTCGACCAGCGTTGAGCCGGAGCGCGGCATGCCGACAATGAAAATGGGCTCAACGGAGGCATCGCCCCAGCCCGCGCGTTCTGCCAGGAACTCCGGCGTGAACACGGCCCTGGTATCCGCCAGGAACTTTTCCGCCCTCGGCTTGTTGTAGCTCTCAAGTCCGCTCTTCAGAGTATTCGCGCGGTCGTAGAGCGGGAAAGCCTCATCGAACCTGCCGGCCCGGTCCAGCAGGTTGGCTTGTGCGAATGCCGCAGTGATCTCGTCCTGCTGGCTGAGCTGTCCTGGGGCCAGCG
Organism: Pseudomonadota bacterium; assembly: GCA_039030315.1. GTDB lineage: Bacteria > Pseudomonadota > Alphaproteobacteria > Rhizobiales > CAJQND01 > JAAEUE01. Next base: position 3,335 of record JBCCEL010000143.1, on the reverse strand, counting down.
CCTTTTCGAACACGGCGAGCGAAACTGCCTCGTCGTCGGGGTCGCGTCTGACCGCGCTCAGCGCAGCATGAGCTTCCAGGTCCGCAGGCAATGCCTTCAGGCATTGCTTCAGAGCCGCCTCGGCTTCCTCGAAACGGCCGAGCGAACGCAGGTTGGCGGCGAGATAGAGATAGCCGTCCCTTTCCTGCGGCCGCAGATCGATCATGCGGCGGGCCGACAGGATCGACTGTTCGAAGCGGTCCAGCCGGTCGTTGATCTGGAGATTAAGCATGTGCAGCTCGTAGGAACCGCCTTGCTGGGACAGGGCGACTTCGACCTCGGCCAGCGCCTCCTTGTCCTTTCCTGCCGCAAAGAGCGCATGGGCCAGATTGTTCCGGGCCGGATGATTGGCTGGATCAAGACTGAGCGCCCGCTGCAGGGGCTCGATCGCTTCGGGCGCACGTCCCGCGGCAAACAGGATGCCGCCCAGGTTGACGAGGGCCTGCAGGTGGTTAGGCGCGATATCCACGACTGCCTGGTAGCTCTCGATGGCACCATCGCCGTCGCCGGTCTTCTGCCGGATCATGCCTTGTGCGTAGCGGACCATGTCGCTGTCCGGATAGGCGTTGGCCAGTGCGTCGCACTTTGCCAGCGCCTGCGCCATTGCGCCCTGCGAGAAGAGGGCGGAAATTTCGTTCATTTCGTTCTGCATGGCGCAACACATAACAAACTGCCGCGTGATTTAAAGAGGGAAATGCGCCGCCGCCGCTTGCGCCCCGGCACAGGGCCACGTAAAGCGCGCGGCATGGCGCCACCGCTACTGCATCTTCAGGACATTCATCTCACGTTCGGCGGCACCGGCCTGCTGGACGGGGCGGAGCTGTCCCTGTCCGCAGGCGGCCGGATCTGCCTGGTGGGGCGCAACGGTTCGGGCAAATCGACCCTGCTGAAGATCGCATCGGGTACCGTTGAGGCCGACAAGGGCACGGTGTTCCTGCAACCCGGCACGACGGTGCGCTATCTGCCCCAGGAACCCGATTTCTCGGGGTTTGCCACCGCGCTTGACTATGTGGAGGACGGGCTTGCTCCCGGCGACGACACGCACCGGGCCGGCTACTTGCTTGGCGAGCTGGGAGTGGTACCCGATGCCGACCCCGGCTCCCTGTCAGGCGGCGAGGCCCGACGCACCGCACTCGCACGGGTGCTCGCGCCTGAACCCGACATCCTGTTGCTGGATGAGCCGACAAACCATCTCGACCTGCCGGCCATCGAATGGCTGGAGCGCGAGTTGTCCTCGCTCCGCTCCGCCCTGGTGATAATCAGTCACGACCGGCGCTTTCTGGAGAACCTGTCCCGCGCCACCGTGTGGCTGGACCGTGGGCAGACCCGCCACTTGGACAAGGGCTTTGCGCACTTTGAAGCCTGGCGCGACAAGGTGCTTGAGGAAGAGGAGCTGGAAGCCCACAAGCTCGGGCGCAAGATCGCCATGGAGGAGGACTGGCTCCGCTATGGCGTGACGGCACGGCGCAAACGCAACGTCCGCCGCCTCGCCAACCTGCATGCCCTGAGGGCTGAGCGCCTGGACCGGAAGGCTTCCGGTGCCCGCGCCCGCGAGACCGTGACCATGGCGGCTGCCAAGGGTGAGGCATCCGGCAAGCTGGTGGCAGAGGTCAACGCGGTTTCCAAGAGCTATGGCGCGCTGTATGTGATCCGCGACTTCTCGTGCAAGATCAACCGCGGCGACCGGGTCGGTATTGTCGGTCCGAATGGCGCCGGCAAGACCACATTGCTGAAGCTCATACTGGGAGAGCTTGAGCCGGATGCCGGGTCGGTCAGGCTCGGCCTGAACCTTCAGACACTGACGCTTGATCAGCGCCGCGAAAGCCTCGACCCGGAAACCACCCTGAAGGACGCGCTCACCGGCGGGGGCCGCGACATGCTCCACGTCGGCGGCCAGCAGCGCCATGTGGTCAGCTACATGAAGGACTTTCTCTTTCTGCCCGAACAGGCCCGCACCCCGGTCCGGCGCTTGTCCGGCGGCGAGAGGGGCCGGCTCATGCTGGCCCGCGCCCTGGCCCGCCCGTCGAACCTGATGGTGCTGGACGAGCCGACGAACGATCTGGATCTGGAGACCCTGGACCTGCTTCAGGAAATGCTCGGCGATTATGAGGGAACGCTTCTGCTCGTAAGCCATGACCGTGATTTTCTGGACCGGGTGGTCACGACCACCATTGCCTCAGAGGGCGACGGGACGTGGCTGGAATATGCCGGCGGCTATTCCGACATGCGCGCCCAGCGCGGCGAGGTGAAGGCGAAGGCAGAAGCAAAGCCGGAGGCCAAACGGAAGACGGGCGGGTCCGGAACGCCTCACCAACCGCCGCCACGCAAGGCAAAGATGACCTTCAAGGACAAGCACGCGCTCGAAACCCTGCCGGCGGAGATGGAGAAGCTTGAGGCCCGGATCACCGCCCACAAGAGTGCCCTCGCGGACCCCAATCTCTTCACGCGAGACCCTGAGAAGTTTCAGGCCGAGGCCGACGGCCTCTCAGCAGCAGAATCCGCGCTCGAACAAGCCGAAGAGCGCTGGCTCGAGCTTGAGATGCTGCGCGAAGAGCTTGAAGCCTGAACCGTTTCCGGTTGACGCGCATTTGCGTTCGTGAAAGGTACGGCTTCAAGCGGTTCTCCCGTCGCCAAGCGAGGGGAGAGGCAAGAGGGAACACGGCGAGGCGTACCCTTGAAGGGACCAAATCCGTGGCTGCCCCCGCAACTGTGAGCGGTGAGACCGGCGCAACAAGAACCACTGGGAAACCGGGAAGGTCAGCGCCGGATCTGCGATCCGCGAGCCAGGAGACCTGCCGCGACAGGGCCGGACACGAAAAACCGGCCATTCCGATATTCAAGAGCGCGCACGGAGGGTGTCATGGCTCTAGGACAATCAAAGATCCCGGCAACGGTGATCACCGGCTTTCTCGGCGCCGGCAAGACGACTGTGATCCGTAATCTTCTGGAAAAGGCCAATGGCCGCCGCATTGCCCTCATCATCAACGAATTCGGCGATGTCGGCGTTGACGGCGAAGTGCTGAAGGGGTGCGGCGAGGAAACCTGCCGGGAAGAAGATGTGGTGGAGCTGGCCAATGGCTGCATCTGCTGCACCGTGGCGGACGACTTCATCCCGACCATGAGCAAGTTGCTGGACCGCTCCGAACCGCCGGATCACATCGTCATCGAGACCTCAGGGCTCGCCCTGCCCCAGCCGCTCGTGCGTGCGTTCAACTGGCCGGAAATCCGCTCCCGGGTGACCGTGGACGGCGTGGTCACGGTGGTGGATTCGGCTGCCGTATCGGAAGGCCACTTTG
>JBCCEL010000142.1:0-14113 GCA_039030315.1 Pseudomonadota bacterium | reverse complement strand
TGGAAGTCGCCGGTGAAGTGGAGGTTCATGTCCTCCATCGGTACGACCTGGGCATAGCCACCGCCGGCGGCCCCGCCCTTCATGCCGAAGTTCGGGCCGAGCGAGGCTTCGCGGATGCAGATGCAGGCGTTCTTGCCGATGGCGTTGAGACCATCTCCAAGGCCGACCGTGGTGGTCGTCTTGCCCTCGCCCGCCGGGGTCGGGTTGATCGCCGTCACCAGAATGAGCTTGCCGTCGTCCTTGGAGCTTTGCGCCTTGATGAAGTCGGCGCTCACCTTGGCCTTGTCATGGCCGAAGGGCAGCAGATCTTCGTTCGGGATCCCGAGCCTGGCGCCGATCTCCTGGATCGGCTTCTTATTCGCGGCACGGGCAATTTCGATATCGGACATTTGGTTCACTTACCTTTTCGGATATTGGGCGTCAGGTCCCGAGAACATCACCGGCCTTCAGCCCGGCCGCGGCCGCCCACTCGGCGGCGGGAACTTTCCCCGAGCCTTCCGGACGTACACGCTTGATAACGATGCGTCCGCCAATCAGTTGCACGGTTACGCCGTCTTCTGAGACACTTACGACTTTCCCGGAAATCCCGTCCCCGGAGACCCGTGCACAGTCGAAAATCCCGACCTCAGAACCGCCCAGTGTGGTCCAGGCTCCAGGCGCCGGATTGGTCCCGCGGATGAGGTCATAGACCTGTTTGACCGGCTTGTTCCAGTCGATTTTCGCGTGCTTTTTCAGGCAGCGCCGCTCGTACGTCGCCTGGGCTTCGTCCGGCACGATATGCGGCGGGTCGCCGGCGCGGAAGAGATCGCAGACCTCAATGACGGAATCGACCGCAGAGGGATAGATCTTCTTGAAGTAGAGATCGATCACCGTGTCGTCCAGTCCGATCTCGCACTCCCACTGCATCAGGCTGTCGCCCTCATCCAGACCATCCGTCGGATAGAACCAGCTGTAGCCGGATTTAGTGGAGCCCATGATGATCGGCCAGTTGACCGCCGACGGGCCGCGGTGGAGCGGCAGCAGGGAGGGGTGGAAACAGATGGAGCCCTGCTTCGGTGTATCGCGCGCAGCTTCCGGCACGAAGACATTGACGAAGGCCATGACCATCAAATCGGCGTCATGACCAGCCAGGGTGTCGAGCGTTTCCTGGTCGTCGAAGTTCGCCGGCTGATGAACGGGCAGGCCGTTCTCCAGTGCGAACTCCTTGATCGGATCGACCGGCTTGCCATCGCGGTCGGGCTCGCAATAAACGGCGACGACCTCGTCGGTTCCTGTATCGAGCAGCTTGTCGAGGACGTCCTTCCCGAACGCCTGCTGGCCCATAACGATCAACCGCATCACTTCCGCTCCCTCGTTCTTCTTGTAGCGCCCTCCTCGGGCACGTCTGGAATCGCCCCGGGCATCTCTTATCTGCCGTGCTCGGGCGTTTCTTGTTTGTCGTCCTCAGGCGTTTCTTGTTTGTCGTCCTCGGGCGTTTCTTGTTTTTCGTCCTCGGGCTTGACCCGAGGACCCAGGGCGGCACTCTCAGAGTTCTTGGCCCTGGGCCCTCGGGTCAGGCCCGAGGGCTACATTGAGTTAGTCGGTAGAGCCTTACTCCGCCGCCTGCGCCTTCACTTCGCCGATGGCACCTGAACCGCGCACACGTTCCAGCTCGTCGCCTTCATAGCCCAGCACGGAGGTCAGGATCTCTTCGGTGTGCTCGCCGAGAAGCGGGGAACGGACGACCTCGACCTCTGAGTCCGAAAGCTTTACCGGGCAGCCGACGGAGAGGTACTTGCCGCGTTCGGGATGGTCGACCTCGACGATCGTGCCCGTTTCCCGCAGGCTGGGCTCCTCGGCCAGCTCCTTCATGGAAAGGATGGGGCCGACCGGGATGTCGAGCGGGTTGCAGATGTCCATCACCTCGAACTTGGTCTTGGTCATGGTCCATTGCTCGATGCGCTCGAACACCTCATTGAGTTTGTCGAGACGCTCCGGCGGGGTGGCATAGCCTTCCCTGGTCTTCCAGTCCGGCTCGCCGATCACATCGCAGATCTTCTCCCACACCGCGGCCTGGGTGATGAAATAGGTGTAGGCGTTCGGGTCTGTCTCCCAGCCCTTGCACTTCAGGATCCGGCCGGGCTGACCGCCGCCGGAATCGTTACCGGCACGCGGCGTGGCATCGCCGAACGGGATGCCTTCGCCGAACTGGGAGTACTCCTTCAGAGGACCCGCAGCCAGGCGCTGCTGGTCACGCAGCTTGACGCGGGAGAGGTTGAGCACGCCGTCCTGCATGGCGGCCAGAACCTTCTGGCCCTTGCCGGTCTTCTCACGCTGGAAGAGTGCGGTGACGATACCAAGGGCCAGGTGGAGACCTGTGCCGGAATCGCCGATCTGTGCGCCGGTCACCAGCGGCGGACCATCGAGGAAACCGGTCGTCGAGGCCGAACCTCCCGCACACTGCGCCACGTTTTCGTATACCTTGCAGTCTTCATAAGGTCCCGGACCGAAGCCCTTGACCGACGCCATGATCATGCCGGGGTTGAGTTCCTGGATGCGCTCCCAGCCAAAACCCATGCGGTCGAGCGCGCCCGGCGCGAAGTTCTCCACCAGGACGTCGCATTCCTTTACCAGCCGCTCCAGCACTTCCTTGCCGGTTTCGTTCTTGGTGTTGAGCGTCAGCGAACGCTTGTTGTGGTTCAGCATGGTGAAATAGAGCGAGTCCGCACCCGGAACATCCACCAGCTGCTTGCGCGTGGCATCGCCCACCCCAGGGCGCTCCACCTTGATCACATCGGCGCCGAACCAGGCCAGCAGCTGGGTGCAGGTCGGCCCGGACTGGACATGGGTGAAATCGAGGATCTTGACCCCTTCAAGTGCTTTCATTGTCTACTCCCTCCCTGGAAGCAAATGGCGCACGAAACGACGCTTCCCCCAACATCCGTCATCACCGGGCTCGACCCGGTGATCCAGGGCCGCAAGCCGTCGATGCTGCTGCTCTGGATTGCCGGGTCAAGCCCGGCAATGACGCACATCGGAGTAAGTGCCGTGATATGTGCACAGATTTTCATGCGTCGAACTATTTCTTGGAGACCACGCTTTGCGGGTTGAGATTGCCGATCCGCCCGCTTTCGGTGCCAGCCTGCTCGTCGATGACGGCGTTTACAAGGGTCGGCCTGCCGGAGTCCAGAGCCTCGTTGACCGCCCGTGTCAGATCATCCGGCGAAGTGGCGTAGACGCCGACACCGCCGAACGCCTCCATCATCTGGTCATAGCGGGCATCCTTGACGAACACGGTCGGCGCGACATCCGGACCACCGGTGGGATTGGTGTCGGTGCCGCGGTAAATGCCGTTATTGTTGAAGATGACGATGCAGACCGGCAGATTGTAGCGGCAGATGGTTTCGATCTCCATGCCGGAGAAGCCGAAGGCGCTGTCACCCTCGATACACAGCACCCGCTCGCCGGTCTCTACTGCCGCCGCAACGGCCGTGCCCATGCCGATGCCCATGACACCCCAGGTGCCCACATCGAGGCGCTTGCGCGGCTTGTAGATATCGATGATCGAGCGGGCGAAATCCAGGGTATTGGCGCCCTCATTGACCAGGATCGTGTCCGGGCGCTCTTTGATGATCTGCTTTAGCCGGCCGAGCGCCCCGTGGAAGTCCATCGGCACGTTGTTGTTCTGCAGCTTCGGCGCCATGCGCTCGACGTTGGAGCTCACCTTGGCCCTGATGGCTTCGGTCCATTCGGCTGGCGGGTGCGCCCAGTCGCCGCCCATGGCATCGCTGAGTGCGGTCACACAAGACCGGATGTCGCCGACAATGGGCGCTGCGATCTCGACATTGGAGTCCATCTCTTTTGGATCGATGTCGATCTGCACGAACTTCTTCGGCTTCTCGCCCCAGGTCTTGCCCTTGCCGTGGGAGAGCAGCCAGTTGAGCCGCGCCCCGATCATCATGACCACGTCGGATTCCTTCAGCGCCAGCGAGCGCGCCGCCCCGGCCGACTGCGGGTGGGTGTCCGGCAACAGGCCCTTGGCCATGCTCATGGGCAGATAGGGAATGCCGCTCTTCTCGATCAGCGCCTTGATCTCGTCATCAGCCTGGGAATAGGCGGCGCCTTTGCCGAGTATGATCAGCGGCTTCTCGGCACTCTTCAGGACATCGATCGCCCGGGCGATCGCGCCGGGACCCGGAAGATGATCGGGATCGGGATCGATGACCTCAAGCAGAGAGTTTGCTCCGGCTTCGGCATCCATGGTCTGGGCAAAGAGTGCGGCGGGAAGATCAAGATAGACGCCTCCCGGACGGCCCGACACCGCAGCCCGGATGGCGCGGGCGATGCCGATCCCTATGTCTTCAGCATGGAGCACCCGGTAGGCCGCCTTGCACAGTGGCTTGGCAATGGCCAGCTGATCCATTTCCTCATAGTCGCCCTGCTGCAGATCGACGATCTCGCGCTCTGAAGACCCGGAGATGAGGATCATCGGGAAGCAGTTCGTCGTGGCGTTCGCCAGTGCGGTCAGGCCGTTCAGGAACCCCGGCGCCGACACCGTCAGGCATACGCCCGGCTTCTTGGTCAGATACCCTGCAATCGAGGCCGCGTAGCCCGCATGCTGCTCGTGGCGGAACGAGATCACCCGCATGCCCTCGGCCTGCGCCAGGCGCCCCAGATCGGTGATCGGAATTCCGGGTACGTTGTAGATGGTGTTGATGCCGTTCAGCTTCAGGGCATCGATAACGAGATGAAATCCGTCCGTGAGAGATGCAACGTCAAAGTCGTCTTCAACTGCGGCAAGCGACATGGCTTCCTGCCTCCTCTAGCGTGTTCTAGCTGCCCGGGGCGCCGCCGGAGGCGGCCTGGGCGGCATCGGTCTTCGACCGGCTCAAAAATTCTTTCCAGCTGCGCCGCACGTGGGCGTGAAGCCGCATGGTGTGCTCTCGCACCAGTTCCGACGCGAGGTCCGCATCCCGGTCCTCCAGCGCCTCGATAATGTGCATGTGGTCAACGACCGACCGCTTGATGCGGTCACCCTCGGCCATGGCCCGGTTGCGGATGGCCCGCATGTGCAGGAAGAGGCCGTCGGCGATGTTCTTCAGCATGCTGCATTTGGAGAGTTCCAGAATGCGCTGATGGAAGCGGATATTCGCTTCGGAATACTCATCCAGATGCGCCTCGACCTCATCCTTGCTGAACTCCGTGGCCATCTTGCGCAGTGTCGCGATCTCCTTGTCGCTGGCATGCTGGGTGGCGAGGCGGGCCGCCATGCTCTCAAGCGCCGCCCAGGTCACGATCATCTCCAGGATCTCATCCAGCGACTTGCGCTTGATGAAGACCCCCTTGCGCGCCTGGATCTCCACAAACCCTTCCTGCTCGAGCCGGGCGAGCGCCTCGCGCACCGGCGTACGGGAAATGCCGAGTTCCTCGGACATCTTGCGCTCTTCAAGCCGCAGATCCGCGCCCTCGTCATAGATGTTCATGTTGGTGATGGCGTCGCGCAGGACCTCGTAAATGTGGTCCTTGAGGCTGAAATTCATATCCACCGGCTTCAGGGTCAGCTTGCCTGACATGCTTCACGCCTTTTCAGTGCGAATTCGTCCACGGCCCGGCAGCAGAAATCCGTCCCGCCAACCGCATGTATCTGGTATACCATACACCAGTGATGTGGACCGTTCAAGGTAATCAAGGTAGCTTCGGGGTGCTTTCGCACAGCCGAGCAAGGGCCGAACAGATGGGAAAAGCCTCAGAAGATGCCGGTGCCGAAATCCTGGAAGGCCCCTGGAATCCCGGGCTTAACTCGTCCATCCCGCGCCGTTTTCTGCACCTGTCCACGATGTTCCGCCCGGAGAACGTTTTCACGTCTCTGGCGGAAGCCGAAGATCTTTCCGACTTCACCGGAATCGCGCCGAAGGATCTGGTGGTCTTCCGCCCGGAGCGTCTCGTCGTCCACGAACTACTGATCCGCATCATGGCGGACGTGTCCGTGCCGGACGGATCGCACTATGGCGACCTCGGGATCAACTTCCGGCAATATTCCGATGCGGTCCTCGACCGGCACATCGCACCTCAAATGGACCGGATCGCATCTGAGTATGATGCACTGTCCGACCGCGCGGGCCGTATCGCTGATAACTATCTGGACAGCCACATAGCTGCAGAAGCCTCAGAACCGGCCGGTTGGTGGGCCCGGCTGACCGGCTCCGGAATCCAGCCCGCCAAAGTGCAGCCATCGGGCCTCGGAGCCGGCAGGATCAGAGACTGGACGGATAGACGGAAGGAAACTGCCGACCTGCTTGAGGCTGCCGTCCTCGACGCGCTCATCAGGACGGCAACCGCAATATCGGGCAAGCACGGTCGGATCCTCGGCGATAATGACCTGATTAAGAGAGTCGCGCTGACGTTCGTCATGAACCCTCACGGCAGCCAGCTCATCGGAGAGCTGATTGCCCCGCTGGTTGAGGCTGCCATTGCCGCCGAGGGCCTGCGTCCACTTCCGATCCAGGCCAAGCCTGTCATCATGAACGTCAAGGGAGCATCAGCGGCGGGCAAGTCCACACTGCGTCCCCTGCAGCAAATGCTGGCGGAGCGCATCGGTGTGAACTGGCACGACTTTGCGCTGATCAGCCCGGATATCTGGCGAAAATACATGCTTGAGTACGCGTCGCTCGGTGACGCCTATAAATATGCCGGCATGCTCACTGGGCACGAGCTGGAGATCGTTGACCGGAAACTGGACCGCTATATGGCGGAGAAGGCTGTGGCCGGGAAGATCCCCCATCTCCTGATCGACCGCTTCCGTTTCGACAGCTTTGCCGCACAGCCCGGCGAAGCGGATGGCGGGCGGCTGCTGACCCGCTTCGGCGATCTCGTCTACATGTTCTTCGTCATCACCCCGCCGGAGGCGACCGTGGAACGCGCCTGGGATCGGGGTCTGGAATACGGCCGCTACAAGGCGGTCGACGATCTCCTGGACCACAACATTGAGGCCTTTACCGGCATGCCCCGGCTCTTCTTCACCTGGGCGCTGAACACATCGAAACGCGTGCACTACGAATTCCTCGACAACAGCGTGTCCAAGGGCGAGCGGCCGCGGACGATCGCATTCGGCTGGAACGGCGAGATGACGGTGTTCGACATCAAGCGCATGCTCAACATCGACCGTTACGCCAAGATCAATGTGGACGCGGCCACACCGGACGAGGTGTACGAGGTCGAGGCCAGCCTTGCCCCGGAAGAAAACAGCCGTTTCCTGACCGATTGCGCCGCGAAACTGTCCGTGCTCACACTTGCGCAACGGGAGACCGGAAAAACCTACGCGGAAATCCGTGAGGGCAAACCCGCCTGGGTTGATTCAGAACTGCTCGCAGAACAATGTGCGGATAGCGATGTCCGGGCTGGACTAACCGCCCTCCTCGGGACGGAATACATGAAGACCAGCTTGAATCCGGAAAAGACCAGAACGCTCAATCCCGCTGCCTGCCACACCCTCGGTCGTTGGGGTTCCGGCGCCTGACCGGCGGCCCGCGGCTCAGCGGTTGCGCGGCATGGGCCGCTTGGAGACCAGCTGCCGGTTGACCACCGACTCCCGCCACAGCACGAAAAGACCGCCGCCAAGAATGAGCGCCATCCCGAGCCATGCGACCGCGTCAGGCCATTCACCGAACAGGGTTGCGCCCCAAATGATCGCAAGTACGAGCGCGACATACTCGAACGGCGCGATCACCGCGGCCGGAGACACCCTGTAGGCCCGGCTGATCAGGTAGCCGCCCGCGGCGCTTGCACAACCGATGGCACCGATCAGGAGCGCATCCTCCGTCGGTGGCCATCGCCAGGCCCGGAACAGGAACTCCAGCGAAGGCACATCGGTGCCCGCGAAACGCCCGTCGCCGAACGCGAGCCCGATGGCCGCGCTGACCGTGATCATGGAGATGTGGACATAGAAAGCCATGGTCGAGGCGCTATCGGATTTGCCGATCTTGCGGGTGAGTGTGTGCAGTCCGGCATAACCGAATGCGGCCGCCAACGGAAAGAGTGCCGCTGCCTGGAAAGAGGCGGATCCTGGCCGCAACATGATGACCGCGCCCGCAAGTCCGGCAAGGACCGCAGCCCAGCGGCGGGGTCCGACCCGCTCGGAAAGAAACAGTACGGAGAACGCGGTCAGCACGAGCGGCGAAACGAAGAAGATCGCCGTGGCTTCCGACAGCGGGATCGACGCCAACCCCAGAAAGAAGGTCATGTTCGCCATCACCACACAGAGCCCCCGGATGATGTGCAAACCGAGGAACTGCGTCCTGATGTTCGAAAAGCCGCCTTCAAGCGGCATGATGATCGCCAGGGTCAGGGTGAGCGCGATCGCGGCCCGGATGAATACCAGCTCGTGCAGAGGGTAATCGCCGCTGAGGAGCTTCATGCCCGCATCATTGAAGGTGAAGGCGACCGACGCGAGAACGGCGGCGATGATGCCTGGCACAGCGCTTTCGGATGTTCTGGCCAGTGTTTGCCTCCCTGGAAGCCCGGCCCGGCGGAAGAAATCGCCGTGACGGTCGATTGACAGTTGAGCGGCGCGGAAAGGCGGCCCATAAGGCCTCGATCACATCCCAACCCTTCGCCTCTAGTCCATGACCCCGGCTCCCCGCAACCGAATTCCTCCGCCCGCGCCGAGACCCATCCAGCAGGACGGGCCGGAAGCCTGGCGAAGGCTGCTTGTAGCACTGTTGGCAGCGACCGTCGGCGGGGTCGGACTATGGTCCACCGTGGTCGTACTGCCTCTGATCCAGGAAGACTTCGGCGTGAGCAGGGGTGGCGCCTCGCTGCCGTTCACTGTCAGCCTTCTGGGATTTGCGGCAGGCGGCATTCTCATGGGAAAGCTGGCGGACCGGGTGGGGGTCGCCGTCCCGATGATCCTGGGCGCGGTCATGCTCTGCGCAGGATACGGACTCAGCTCGATTGTCGAGAGCTACTGGCAGTTTCTGGTCGTCAAGTGTGTGCTGGTCGGGATGCTGGGGAGTTCCGTCACCTTCGCCCCCCTCGTGGCGGACATTACCCACTGGTTCAAGAAGCGCCGCGGGATTGCCGTAGCCATAGTCGCGAGCGGGAACTATCTGGCCGGCACTATCTGGCCGCCGATCCTCCAGATTGGCTTCGATTCGATCGGCTGGCGCCAGACGTTCGCATTCGTCGCCATAGCATGCGTCCTCATCATGGTGCCCTTGGCTCTCCTCCTGCGCCGCAAGCACGGCAGCCAGAGCCCGCAGCCGTCCGCTCACGATCAGCCTCCGTTTGCGCCGCCTGCACCTCTTCCGGTTCTCCAGATCCTTTTGGTGCTGGCAGGCATTGCCTGCTGCGTGGCGATGGCGATGCCTCAAGTCCACATGGTCGCCTACTGTATCGACCTCGGCTACGGCGCCTCAACGGGAACGGAACTACTCGCCATAATGCTGGGTCTCGGGGTGGTCAGCCGCCTGATTTCCGGCCTCGTCGCCGACAGGATCGGCGGTGTTGCCACTCTTCTGATCGGTTCCGCGCTCCAGTGCCTGGCCCTCATGTTCTATCTTCCGTTTGACGGGTTGATCTCTCTCTACGTGGTCTCCGCGTTGTTCGGGCTCGCGCAGGGCGGCATTGTCCCCAGCTACGCGCTCATCGTTCGGGACTACTTTCCGGTGAACGAGGCGGCAACCCGCATCAGCATCGTGATCACGGCAACCGTGGGCGGCATGGCGCTCGGAGGCTGGATGTCCGGCGCCATCTTTGATCTGGCCGGCTCGTACGAGGCGGCGTTCCTGAACGGTATCGCGTGGAACGTTCTGAACATCGCGATTGCTGCCTGGCTTCTGTTCACAAGGCTTCCCTCCAAAGGTCTGCCCGGACTGCGACAACCTGCGACCGCGTGAACACGTTCACCTCACTGGCGTCCAGGCGTCTAGTTTAGTATTATTCTAATGAAGAACGCGTGTTCGGCATTCGAACAAAAACCTTTCGGTATGATCTGGATCATATGATCCACATGGCATCTGCGCTCATATTCCCGGAAGGTTCTGAGCATTGGCGCACGGAGTACGTCAGATGAATTACGAAGAGTTCATGTCTTCCCGGCTGGACGATTTGCGCGGAGACGGGAACTACAGGGTATTCGCCGATCTGGCGCGCCAGCGCGGCAGTTTTCCGCGCGCGACCTGCTATGGTCCCGACGGCGAAACTCGCGACGTCACCGTATGGTGCTCCAACGATTATCTGGGCATGGGGCAGAACGCCGACGTGGTCAACGCCATGAAGGACGCCATCGACCAATGCGGCGCCGGCGCCGGCGGCACCCGCAATATCTCCGGCACCAATCACCATCATGTGGAGCTAGAACGGGAGCTGGCCGATCTCCACGGCAAGGAATCCGCCCTCATCTTCACTTCCGGCTATGTCTCCAACTGGGCCTCGCTTGGCACGCTGGCATCGAAGCTGCCTGACTGTGTGGTCCTGTCTGATGCCGGGAACCATGCGTCCATGATCGAGGGCATCCGTCACTCCCGCGCGGAAAAGCAGGTCTTCAAGCACAATGATGTGGAAGATCTCCATCAGCGCCTGAGCAAGATCGACCCGGCCCGACCCAAGATCATCGCCTTTGAGAGCGTCTACTCCATGGACGGCGACATCGGGCCGATCAAGGAATTCTGTGACGTGGCCGACGAGCACGGCGCCATGACCTATCTCGACGAAGTCCATGCGGTGGGCCTCTACGGCCCCAGAGGCGGCGGCATCGCCGAACGCGAGGGCCTGATGGACCGCCTCACGGTGATCGAAGGCACGTTGGGCAAGGCGTTCGGCGTCATGGGCGGCTATATCGCGGCATCCACCACGCTCTGCGATTTCGTCCGTTCTTTCGCCTCCGGCTTCATCTTTACCACCGCCCTGCCCCCGGCCGTGGCCGCTGGCGCCATCACGTCGATCCGGCACCTGAAATCGTCATCCTCTGAGCGCAAGGGCCAGCGTGAGCGGGTTGCGAAACTGCGCGAGCGCCTCGACCATTTCGGCATCCCGCATATGGCCAATGAGAGCCACATCGTCCCGGTGGTTGTCGGCGATCCGGTGAAATGCAAGTGGATCACCGACTGGCTGATGGCGGAGGCCGGAGTTTACGTACAGCCAATCAACTACCCGACTGTCCCGAAGGGAACTGAACGCCTGCGGATAACGCCCTCCCCGCTGCATACCGACGACGACATCGAGCACCTTGTTGCATCGCTGAACTTCCTGTGGTCGCAATGCGCGCTTTCAAGAGCCGTAGCCTGACGGGCACTCACCCGGATCGATGCGGAATCTGGCCGGCTGTTTCGGGAGCCTCTCGGCGGCATGCGCTGACCTTTGAGCACACTGGCCCCGCACCAGAGGGCTGCTTTTTCCTTGGCCAACCCCTCACAAAGATTGCATAAAGCGCCATAGGGTCGAACAGGATACTGGGCGGATAGTATGATGAGTTCCAAGTTGTTTCTCGTTTCATCTGCGGCATTGCTTGCAGCATCGCTGAGTTTGCCCGGCCTGGCGGTCGCACAGTCACTTACGACCAAGACCAAGACCGCTCCCAGCGCCGGACAGGCTGCGCAAAAGCAGCCGGGCAACGCCTGGGCCGTCAATTGCGGCGGCGGTCAGAGCGGCGGGGAACTGGTCTGCCAGATGGTTCAGAACGTGATTGTTCAGGACAACAAGCGGAAGCAGCGGCAAAGACTCATCTCCGTCATCATCCGACCTGCGAAGGAAGCGGTGAACCATCAGATGGTCATCGCCGCTCCCCATGGGCTCAACCTGATTGAAGGTGTCGAGCTGAAGGTGGATGACGCTGAAAAGATCACGAAGTTTCCCTTCAAGACCTCCGACCGCAACGGCACTTACGCCTCCGAGCCCATTTCGGACATCCTGCTGGAAGCCATGCGACGCGGCCGCAAGCTCAATGTCTCCTACACCTTCGCGAACGGGAAGAAGATCAACATCCCTTTGGGTCTTCTGGGCTTCACCGCAGCCTACAACAAACTCGCATCCAACTAGGCAGGGCGCGGACGTTGGCCGGAGAAATCCAAGGCAGGTTCGAGGGCGAGAAGTTTTCCCGCGAAACGATAAAGCTTGATGGCTCTGAGTTTGTGAAGTGCGCGTTCACTGATTGCGCCTTCGTCTATGCGGGAGGCTCGCCGCCGGGCATATCCGGATGCAATTTCGATCGTTGTACCTGGCAGTTTGCTGGCGAGGCAGCCAACACGCTTGCCTTTCTCTCCGGATTCTACAATGGCGGCTTTGCCGACCTCATCGAGGGCACGTTCCACGAGATCCGCAAAGGCGATATGCTGAAAACCGAAGCGCCAGCCGGAAAAGGCAAAGGCGGGAAGTCATTCTTCGGGATCGAGCCGCTCAAGATCTTCAAGGTGCCAAAGAAAAAATAGGGTAGCCCATGCTGGACAAAATCACCTGTGCTGAGTTTGAGAAGCACCTCAATCAGGAATTCAAGGTGGACTCCGACGAAGTCGACATGTCTCTGAAGCTGGTGGAGGCCAAGGCCATGGCGCACGGGAAACGTGAAGGCGGCGCTTTCACGCTGCTGTTCTCCGGACCGGAAGACCCGCAGCTGCAACAGGGCATGATCCCGCTGGAACATCCCGAGATGGGCAAAATCGAACTCTTCATGGTCTGCGTTGGCCCTGGACAAGGCGAGCTGGACTACGAGGTGATCTTCACCTGAACTCCCCTACGGGCGCCACACCATGAGATCGTAGACGCCTTTGTCCTCGGCCTTTTCGAAGCCCAGGCGGTTATAGAGATGCATCGCCTGGTTGTTCTTCTCAACGTGGATGCAGACCCCCTTCCCCACCGCCCTGGCCTCGTCCATCACGTCGCGCATGATCGCGCCGCCGTGGCCTGAGCCGCGCAGATGGGGCAGGATGGTGATGTCGATGACGCAGAACTGGGTCGGCCATTCCTCAAGATAGAGCCGGCCGATGGCCTCGCCCCCGTGCTCGATGATCAGCCAGGCCGCGTCCGGATAATGCTCCTGGTAGTGCGTGTGCTGGGCGCGGAACTGCATGTCCAGAAAATCGCGCTTCTGCTGGGAGGTCCAGGGGACGGACTGCATCTCGGCCGCACGGGTTGAATCGTAGATGATACCCAGCAGCGGCATGTCTGCATCGGTGATCGGCCGGTAGCTGATCCCGCGCTTTTTGGCGCGCTTACCGTTCGGGGCCTGGGTTTTCGTCATGGGAAAATGAACCGGTCCTTGCTCAAATCCTCATCCTGAGGAGCGAACGCTTCGCGTTCGCGTCTCGAAGGATCGCCGCACAAGTTCGAGCTTGCCGCCACTCGGCCCCTCAACCGTCATGCCCGCGAAGGCGGGCATCCAGGGCCACCTGCTCCGGCCTGAACAAGTCGCCCTGGGCTCCCGCCTCCGCGGGAGCGACGTCCGGGGTAAACCGAAGCTGAGAACCACTCGAACTCGCATAAGGTACCGGATAGGAGATTGGCAGAGAAGCCGCAACAAAAACGGCCGGGCGAACGAAGCCGCCCGGCCATTGAAGATTGTGGGTCGTCTTGCGCGAGCTTATGCGAAGGCAGCGCTCATGCGGCCCGTGCAGGCGTCCTCGTCGCAGGCCTGCAGGAAGATGTCGGTAGCGCCAAGCGTGGCGTGGCGCATCTTGTAGATACCTTCCTGATAAGGTGTAACGCCGTGAGCGGCCTTGAACTCAGCCCGGAAGGCCTGGCTGCGCACGCCGGCCGGGGTAGCCTGCGGCTTGCCGGTCTTCTCCACCTTCACCAGCTTGAAGGCAACGTCGCCGAGATCGCTGGACGCCTTGAACGTGGTGCCGATGAAGTCCGCCAGCGTGTCTGCCTCAAGATGCGGCCCGAAGGACGCGAACGAGACGGAAGGGGTCATGGCAGCACCCGCCACGGCGACGCCGGAGGCGGCCACGAAGGAGCGGCGCGACAGGCCCTTGGTTTCCTTGGTCATGGATAATGTCTCCTTTGCTTAGCCGCGGGACGGGAACAGGCCCTGCAGGGCGATGATGTAGTTCAGCGTCAGGAACGGCTGCATGTTTGTGTGGGCCTGGCCTCCGCCGGTGGTCGCCAGGGCCGCGCTGGCCATGTCCACCAACCCGCTGGTTGT
>JBCCEL010000141.1:0-14131 GCA_039030315.1 Pseudomonadota bacterium | reverse complement strand
GAACTCAATGCCCGGGGCCTTAACGATCCGGAAGGGAGCTGTCCCTGGTTGGACTCGTGGGTCTTTTCATACGGCGCCCACCTACTATTGTAGGTTCCCGGCATCGGTGTCTCAGACGGTCTGGGCGGCTTCGCAGCTGATCACTTCGTGCAACCCGATCCCCATGACAGCAGATACGGACGACGACGCCCTCGCGGCGCAAAAGGCAGGAGCCCGCAAGGCCGCCGGCAGGACCCGTGCGGCTGCGCACGCAGAACTCGCGGAAAAGGCGGCCAGGGCACTGGCCGTCACCGGGCTGAATTTCCTCAGCCCAAGCACAGAGGGTGTGGTGTCGGGCTTCTATCCCTACCGGACCGAGATCGACCTGCGCCCCATGCTGACGACCATTGGCCGGCAGGGCTGGACCACCTGCCTGCCGATCGTGCTGGGCGCCGGCATCCCGCTCGACTTCAAGGCCTGGAGACCGGGGGATGACACCGTGCCGGGCGCCTGGGGCATCCCCATTCCGCCTCCGGCCGCACAGGACGTCGAGCCGGATGTCATGCTCGTCCCGCTCCTCGCGTTTGACCGCGCGGGATACCGCCTCGGATATGGCGGCGGCTTCTATGACCGCACGATCGAGAAGCTCCGTGGCCAAAAACCCCTGATAACGATCGGTATCGCTTTCGCCGCTCAGGAGGTGGCGCAGGTGATCCGGGGGCCCTATGATCAGCCGCTGGACTGGATCCTCACCGAGACCGGTCCGATCGAAATCGCCGCTGAGAACGCCTATAGGCTATGAGACTGATCTTCATCGGAGACGTGGTAGGCCGCACCGGCCGGGAGGCTGTTGCCGAGCACCTGCCCGGCTTGCGCGAGCGCTACGCTCCGGATCTGGTTGTTCTCAACGGTGAGAATGCCGCCTCCGGGTTCGGCATCACCGAGAAGATCTTCAATCAGTTCCGGGATGCGGGCGCCGATGTGGTCACCCTCGGCAATCACTGTTGGGACCAGAAGGAAGCCCTCGTCTTCATCGAACGCGAGCCGACCATGATCCGGCCGGCGAACTTCCGGTCCGGAACTCCGGGCGGAGGCGCCTACCTGTTTGAAGCGGCAGGCGGCAGGCAGGTCCTGGTGCTGCAGGTCCAGGGCCGCATTTTCATGGAAGCCCATGACGATCCCTTTGCGGCGGTGGAGCGCGAGCTTGCCGCATGCCCCATGGGCCAGGCCTGCGATGCCTGCATCATCGACATTCATGCCGAGGCAACTTCGGAGAAGATGGCCATGGGCCACTTTGCCGACGGCCGCGCCTCACTGGTTGTGGGCACCCACACGCATATTCCCACTGCCGACCATCAGATCCTCCCCGGCGGCACGGCCTATATGTCCGATGCGGGCATGACCGGGGACTATGACAGTGTGATCGGGATGGAAAAGTCCGGCCCGGTCGAGAAGTTCCTGACCGGAATCCGCAAGGAACGCATGACCCCGGCAACGAACGAAGCCACCCTCTGCGGCGTGGCCGTCGAGACCGATGATACGACCGGTCTTGCAAAGCAGGTGGGCCCGATCCGCATGGGCGGAAGGCTGTCACAGCAGCTGCCGGTGTTCTGGGGCTAACAGGTGCCCTAGGCAACTTCGCGAAGAAGTCCCGGGGTCCGAAACCGCCATGCCTTTTTTTGCTTTGCGCACGAAAATCAATGTTATTTTGACGGATTGCTGTGGTTTGAAGGATCTCATCAGCCCTCGCTATGGGGCTGGTTAGATCGGAGAGGTTTTTCATGGCTAGATGGATAGCAGCCATCATGTTTCTTGTAGGGGTTTGTACCTGTGCTTCGAACCCGGTATCGGCTTCGCAATCAGCATGGGCCTCGGCAGGTCCAACACCAACCGCGCTGCCGGCCAGCACTTCCGTCGAGACGCACGCCAGCACGAGGCCGTTGGTGTTCGAGGCAGTCCCCGGCATTGACAACAAACGCAACCGTCCGGCCGTGAAACTCGCTGCCACCAAGCGACAGAAACGACTGCAAAGCTGCAACCGGAAGTTCCGCGTGTGCCGGGCAAAGTGCGCCCGGTTTGTAAAGGCCCGCAGAGGATCGTACACGACGGGGGCACTGTCGCGCATGTCGACGAGGTGCGACCGGCGATGCAGGGTCACGGCCCGCCGCTGCCGTACGTGAGTCTCTGGGAACAGCCGTTTCGTCGTGGAGATCCGGGGCATCGCACCGGGATGGCGGCGCCCGTCATCTCATGCCCGCTACCGGAAACCTCTCGGACGTTCGCCAAGGCCGGCCTTCCAGGACGGACCGGGTGCTCGGCTGAACAAGCGGGATAGCGCACCTGGCACGGCAATAAATGTCCCATCACCGTCACCCGGTGTGAGGCAGTTGACTCAATTATTGGCGCTTCTTACCGTGTCAGCAAGCTGTACCAGTGGTGAGCGAGTTGAACAAACAGATCAGATCGGAAACAGAGCTTTGCGCGCTGATCCATGACGAGGCGCGGGCCTGCAAAATGACGCAAGGGGCGATGATCGACATCGACGGGACCCCCCATCCCGACGGCGCTGAATGGCATGTTGCGCTCATTGATCAGCACGACCCGCTGACTGACGAAAACATGCGAAAATTCCGTAAAGCGGTGCGTCGCGTGAAGAGCAGATACCTGCTTGGTCCCGGCGAGTGAGTTGCCGAGCCTTGAGACGATCTGGTTTGCCGGCATGATGTTGGACTTCTCCAAAGCAAACTCTGATGCGAAAAAAATCGACTAGAGATCTGGAGCTCTGCTGGCAAAGTTCAGTCGACGAACTTGCCCCGAAAGACGGTGAAACCCACCGCGCGCCCGTCAGATGCGTCGCCTTGGGAGGGCGCGACGGCAAGGATTTCGTCGTCTCGGGAAGCGACGACAGGACGCTCAGGCTTTGGGATGCTGCAACTGGCGAGCCTCTCATCGAGCGTCGCATCAGTGGCCGCCGCGCATTCGTCTGGGTGGAGACGTTTCACATGGATGGCAAGCCTTACGTGATTGCCGGGCATCTCTACGGCAATGAGGTCTGGTATGGCCCGGGGCGTGGCCGGCTTCGCATTTGGGACGCGATGTCCGGCAGACCGCTCTCCGGCCTGTTCGGCGATACCGACGGGAGTTGCGAAAATCTGTCGCTGGGCAGGTTCCAGGGCAAACCTGTGGTCATCGCCAAACGGGACAACTCCGAAAGCAGCATGTACGACATGCCGCAGTCGATCCGCATCTACGATCTCCAGGAGGCCCTCACGAACGCAAATTGCCAGTGCGCAGGCCATTCCCGCTACACCACGCCGCGGGTGTCCGCTATTGCCTGCGGCAGCGTGGAGGACGCGGAAATCCTGGCATATGGCGACAACGACGGCACTGTCACTCTGCACGATCTCGAAAGTGATCAAAGGGCAAAGGTTCTCGCGAAGAAAGGTGCTGCCGCCGTAGCAATGTATCTGCGTTGGGCCACGGTGCGCGGAGAGCCGGTTTTGAGCGTCGGATACGATGACGGGAAGGTGCAACTCTGGCGATTGCGGTCCGGCCGGCGCTGGGGCAAGCCCGTCAGGGCTGCCAGCGGCGACGACTGGATCACCGCTGCCTCCTGCGGCGAGATCGGTGACGTACCGGTCATCGTGACTGGCAACTCCGCCGGGCAGGTCATAGTGTGGGATGTCCCCGGCAACACGCCGCTAGCTTCGCGGCGCATGGGGGGAAAAATCAACCAGATCAGTGAAATCAGGGACAGACGAGTGGCAATTGCGCACGCGGGAGGTGTGGGCGTGCTCGATCTTGAGCGGAAGAAATTGGCAAAGTGAACCACCGCGTCCCGTTCATGGGTAGAACGACGTCTAGAGCGGTATGAATTAAGATTCGCCCGACCGAACCCAGACGGCACGCGGGCTCTCTCCCCGGCGGGGAGAAGGGGCTCGTGCTGTCGTTCCCGGAGGATCCAGATGACCCTGTCCAGGCCGATTCAGTCGAAAATGATCTCGCTCTACCTGGAACGGTTAGCGCAGTTACTTCAGATGGCAACGTATTGGATATTCACAGCTACGCCATCCCCGCCGCCGACAACCTCGCGCTGGACCCGGCCCGGCACCTGAGTTCCACCATCAGGTTTACCGCCCGGTGATAGCCTTCCTCGGCCAGCTCCAGCCTACCGTCCCGGCGGGCTGCTTCGGCGGTTTCCAGATGGCGGGTGAGATCCTCGCTAATGGCAAGCATCTCGCGGACATAAGCATGGGCGTTTCGGCGCCTGGGCGAGCGCATGGCGTCCCGTGCCGCCGTGAGGCCCTGCCGCGCCGCCAGGGCGCACTGATCCGTCAACTGCTCCAGAAGCTCTCTCTCGCCGCCCTTCATAGTCCAGCACTCCAACTCTCGCGATCCCGCCAGAATCCCACCCAACCAGTTAACAGACCGAAAAGAGATTCGGGCACCCAAGCCATCTCTGGATTTTGCCGAAAACCGCCGCTATAAGCCCAAAATTCCGTTTCAGACCCTTCCGGCCCGCGCCCTTGGTTGCAAGAGTATCGCGCGGCAGGAACATGCCGAATGAGAGACCGCTGGCAGGACATTCCCAATTCAAGAACATCATGCACCGCAAGGGCCGTCAGGACGCGGTGCGCTCCAAGCTCTTCTCCAAGCTGTCCAAGGAGATCACCGTCGCCGCCAAGGTGGGCGGCCCGGATCCGGACTCAAACCCGCGCCTGCGCCTTGCCGTCCAAAACGCCAAATCCCAATCCATGCCCAAGGACAATATCCAGCGCGCAATCAACAAGTCGGAGGCGGGCGACGCCGACACCTATGAAGAGATCCGCTACGAAGGCTACGGCCCTGGCGGGGTGGCCATGGTCGTCGAGGCTCTGACCGACAATCGAAACCGGACGGCGGGCGCCGTGCGCGCAGCCTTTTCCAAGCACGGCGGCAATATGGGGGAAACCGGCTCGGTGGCGTTCATGTTCGACCGCGTCGGCGAGATCACGTATGCCGCAGGCGCCGGTGAGGCTGATGATGTGTTCGAAGCCGCGTTGGAAGCCGGCGCAGATGACGTCCAGTCCGATGACAACGGTCACATCATCACCTGCGCCTTCGACGATTTGGGCGAAGTTTCAAAGGCCCTGGAGGACAGCCTTGGCGAAGCTGAGAGCGTGCGGCCCATGTGGAAGCCCCAGACCACGACGCAGCTTGACGAAGACAAGGCCGGCACCATGATGAAGCTCCTGGGCGCCCTGGAAGACGATGACGACGTTCAGAACGTCTATTCGAACTTCGAAGTCTCCGAAGACGTGATGGAGAAACTCACCGCCGCATGAGCGAGACGGCGGAGAGCGACGCACACGGACAGACCCGAAACCTCCTCGTCGGCAGCGCAATCGCGCTGCTGACCGTGTCGATCTGGGGCGGCTGGATCGTCGGGACACGGTATGCGGTCAAAACCCCGCTGCAGCCCCAGGACATCGCGTTGTTGCGCTTCTCCGTGCCGGCGCTGCTCCTGGCACCCTACTGGATCCGCATGCGCGTGGTACCCGCCGGCGTTTCGTTCGGGACGATCGCCCTGATCACGGCGGGCGCCGGGCTTCCCTTCTACCTGGCCATCGCCTTCGGTCTGCAGATGGCGCCAGCATCCCATGGCGGCATGCTGCTGCCCGGCACCATGCCCCTCTTCGTCGCCCTCATCGGACTGTTTCTGCTGGGGGACCGTTTTGGCTGGCGGCGGGGCACGGGCTTTGTCCTGATCGCCATTGGCGGTGCGGGGATCGGCGGCTGGACGATCATCTCGGACGGCATCGAGGGCGCCTGGCGGGGTCATCTTCTCTTCCTGGCGGGCGCGTTCCTCTGGGCCGTCTACACCCACGCCTTCCGCGCCTCCGGCCTCAGGGCGCAGGAAGCGGTCGGCATCCTGAGCGTCTGGTCGCTCCTGCTCCTCGGTCTCGTCTATATGATCATCGGCGACACCGGGTTGTTCCGCGCCAGCTGGGTGGACATCGGCACACAGCTCCTCCTGCAGGGCTTCGTTTCCGGCCTGATTG
This sequence comes from Pseudomonadota bacterium, assembly GCA_039030315.1. GTDB lineage: Bacteria > Pseudomonadota > Alphaproteobacteria > Rhizobiales > CAJQND01 > JAAEUE01. Next base: position 8,111 of record JBCCEL010000141.1, on the reverse strand, counting down.
CCCTGACGACATACGGTCTGGCGGTCGAGCGCCTGGGTGCCTCCGGCGCAGCGGCATTCGCCGCACTTGTTCCCGTCATCGTGACCCTGCTCGGCATTCCGGTTCTCGGTGAGGTTCCAGACCTTCCCACCGTCCTGGCCGCCGCCTGCGTTTGCACCGGGGTGTTCCTTGCCAGCGGCGTGGTTTCCCCCGCACGGCCCAGATGACCTCAACGGATTGTCACTGGATCGTCAAAGGCTGCGGCGGTAAGCCGTGGCGTCCCTCCCTGATCCGGATACCCTGAAATGAGCAGTCTCTTCTCGCCGCTGACGCTGCGCGGCGTCACCTTCAAGAATCGCATCGCCGTCTCGCCCATGAGCCAGTACCGGGCGGTCAACGGCTACGCCAATGACTGGCACATGGTGCATCTCGGCCGCTTCGCCATGGGCGGCGCGGCTCTCGTCTTCGCAGAAGCAACCGCCGTACAGGATCACGGGCGCCGCACCCATGGGGACCTCGGCCTGTGGGAGGATGGCCAGATCGAGCCCTTGCTTCCGGTCACCCGGTTCCTCTCCGCTGAAGGCGCGATGCCGGGCGTCCAGCTTGGACATGCCGGGCGGAAAGCCTCCGAGCGCCGGCCCTGGCACGGGGAAACCCCGGTCGATGCAGAAGATGTGGAAGTGCGCAGCGAGCATCCCTGGCGCGCCTTCGGCCCATCCCCCCTGCCCTATGCGGACGGCTGGCCGGCCCCCCAGGAAATGAGCGAAGCCGACATCGCGGAGACAATTGCCGCATTCGGCTCTGCAGCTCGCCGGGCGAACGAGGCAGGTTTCAAGATCATCGAGGTCTACGCAGCGCACGGGTTCCTGATCCACCAGTTCCTCTCACCTCTGGCGAACGAACGCCAGGATGAGTGGGGTGGCCCCGAAGGCGGCCGGAAGTTTGCCGTCGCGGTGGCTGAGAGCATCAGAGCCAACTGGCCGGAGGACCTGCCGTTGATCTTCAGGCTTTCGGCGACCGACTGGGTCGATGGCGGGATTGAGGCCGAAGACACAGTGGAAACGGCAAAGGCCCTGCAAGCTGCAGGCGTGGACATGATAGACTGCTCCACCGGCGGCATTGGAGGGCGGGAACGCCCGCGCCGTATGACACTCGGCCAGGGTTTCCAGGCACCGTTCGCCGCGCAGGTTCGATCCCAGGCGGACATGCCGACCATGTCGGTCGGTTTCCTATGGGATGCCGAGGTCTGCGAACAGATCATCGCGGACAATCAAGCAGACATGGTGGCCCTGGCGCGGGAACTGCTGGACGACCCGAACTGGCCGCTGCATGTGGCGGCACAGCTCGGCGCCGACCAGGACTTTGCCGCCTGGCCTGAAGAATCCGGATGGTGGCTGAACAAGCGCGCGCGCCTGGTGAACAAACTGAACCTGCGTTGAGCCTGCCGGCCTATTCGCTGCGTGGACTGGGTTTGCGTTCCTTCAGGTTGACCCGGCCGATGAGTTCTCCACTGCGGATGTTGATCAGCAGGATCTCGTCCGCCGACGCGCGGGTCACGTGGACTGCCATACGGTCGCCGTCAATCTCGATCTGCGTGACCAGCGTGCCGGGGTCCATCTCAACGTCCAGCGTGGTGAAACCTTGCAGGTTCGGGCTCACCCGGTCAGGCGTCTTCGCAACCCGGTTGCCTTCATAGTTCATAGCCCGGTAAATGATCGTACCGATCACTACGAGGGTGCCGGCGACAAGCAGCACGCTCATGATGGCGATCGAGAGTTTCAGGCGCCGCATGTTTTTCGGCGTGCCCAGAGGGTTTTCGGGGATGGCCGGTCCGGCTGGCTCCGGTGCGCGCCCGCTATCACTTGAGTCTGACATGGCCCCTATGCCCCAATGAGCGACACCATCCGCACTGTCACGGTTACTGATGAAGACGCCGGTGACCGCATTGATCGCTTCTTGAGTCTCAAATTCACCGAACTCAGCCGAAGCCGCTACAAGGCCCTGGTGAAGGAGGGTCAAGCTGCCGCGGACGGCGTGAAGATACTGGAGCCGAACTACCGGGTCAAACCGGGCGAAAGGATCTCCGTCATTGTTCCCGAACCGGAGGATCCTGTCCCGCGCGGCGAAGACATTCCGCTTGATGTGATTTTTGAGGACGATCAGATCATTGTAGTCGACAAGCCGGCCGGGCTGGTCGTGCATCCGGCTGCCGGTAACTGGACCGGCACCCTGGTCAACGCCCTTATCGCCCATTGCGGCGACAGCCTCTCCGGCATTGGCGGTGTGCGCCGCCCCGGTATCGTTCACCGGCTCGACAAGGAGACCTCCGGCCTCATGGTGGTCGCCAAGACAGATCAGGCGCATTCCAGCCTCAGTGAGCAGTTCGCGGCCCATGGGCGGGACGGACGCATGGAGCGTGCCTATCAGGCGGTTGTGTGGGGAGTGCCGGAACGGCGCAAGGGAACGGTCGATGCCGCGCTGGGACGCAAGCAGGCCAATCGGCAGAAGATGGCCGTGGTGCGCGAGGGCAAACATGCGGTTACGCACTACGAAGTCCTGCAAGCCCTGCCCGAAGGTTCTGCTGTTCCGGTCACGAGCCTCGTGCGCTGTGTTCTGGAGACCGGCCGTACTCACCAGATCCGCGTCCACATGGCCCATATCGGCCACCCGCTTCTGGGAGATGCCGTCTATGGCGCCCACTTTGCCGCCAGCGCCCGTAAGCTCCCCGAGGCTGCAGGGGAGGCTCTGGCCGCGCTCGGCAGGCAAGCGCTGCACGCCGGACATCTTGGCTTTGAGCATCCCGTGAACGGCGATCCCATGCGTTTTGACAGCGCTCTGCCGAAGGACATGCAGCGCCTGCTCGGTACCCTCACCCATGCACCGGAGTGACCACTCCATGAAACTCTACGGTATCCGGATCTTTGTCGACGACCTGGATCAGGCAAAGCTGTTCTACCGCGACACACTCGGTCTCCCCGTTGTCTGGGAGATGGAAGGAACCGCAATCGGCTTCGATGCCGGCGCGCAGCTCATTGTCGAACCGGTTGCGCCGGATGCAGGTCCGGAAGACCGCGCCCTCGTCGGAAGGTTTGTGGGCTGTTCGCTGCAGGTGGATGATATCGAGGAGACGTACCGAGCGCTCTCCGCCACCGGCGTCCTGTTCGACAGCCTTCCCGAGAAGCAGTTCTGGGGCGGCACCCTGGCGCATTTCAGGGATCCCAGCGGAAACGTTCTGACGCTTCTGGGCACCTGACCCGCTCCTGCAGCACCTTAAGCGGCGTTCTCGGCCATGTAGAACATCAGGAAGGCGATGAGCGCGAAGAAGAACGAGCGCAACCGGTGCGCATGCTCGTGCTCACTGCCGAAGCGCTTGAACATGTCCGGCAGTTTGAAGCTGGTGCCGAAGAGGTTGTACAGCGACATGGCCACGAAGAAGAGGCCGAGGACGAAGAATACGGTGCTCATCTAAGACCGATTACTCCGAAAACAGCACTTCGCGCAATTTCGCATTGAGCCGGGTCTGCCAGCCGCGTCCGCCCGCCTTGAAATGATCGACGATGTCCTGGTCGAGCTTAATGTGCACGTCGGCCTTGAGCGGCGCCTTCTGCCGCCCGCGGGCGCGGCGGTAACGTTCAACAATATGCGGAACGACCTCGATTGCGGGGCGGGCATTCGCGAAATCGGCTTCGGTCAAAGGTGGGTTATCGGGGTCGGAAAGAGCTGCAGCCGTTATCCGCGCATCTTCTTCCGGCGTTGGGATTCTAGCTTTGGGTCTGCGCATGGTTCCAGATTTTTGTTTCATACGTGCTGGCACGCCGCATTGAGATGATTCGAGTGAGCTCAAGTTCGCGATCAGTGTAGATCACCACGTGCAATATGTCGCCGATGAGACCAACTGCAGACTCCCGAAACTCATAGTCGACAACGTCGGTCCGCATAAACACCGCAGTGTCCCAATCGAACCACTCCATATCGGCAAAATCGACACCGTGCTTGGCAAGGTTCGACTGCCGCTTGGCTTCATCCCATTCATACACCAGACCCGCCCCCCGGCAGGCTCATCCAGTTATATCATGTACATAATATCACAAATGACCCAGATCAGCAAATTTCACGAACTCCACACGACGGATTTATCATTCGTCATCCGTCTACAGAGCAAAGGCGCAACATGTCGCCACATTTCGCCTTAAGGGTGAACTCAAACTGAAACACGCCCGTAGGGTCTTAAAATCTCAAGGCCCGATACCTATATGGGTCTCAAGCGAGGGGAACGGCGGAGTGCGCTCTGCAAGTCCCCAGGAGGAAGAAAGAAGATGAGCGGAAACACCTTACCCGTCCTGTCCAGTGATGGCGGCCTCAGCCGCTATCTGTCGGAAATCCGGAAGTTTCCCATGCTGACCCAGGAAGAGGAATACACCCTGGGCACAAAGTGGCGTGAGAACGAGGACCGCGAGGCCGCCCACAAGCTGGTCACCAGCCATTTGCGCCTGGTGGCCAAGATCGCCATGGGCTACCGCGGCTACGGACTTCCCATCAACGAAGTGATTTCGGAAGGCAATGTCGGCCTCATGCAGGCCGTGAAGCGGTTCGAGCCCGAAAGGGGATTCCGCCTCGCCACCTACGCCATGTGGTGGATCCGCGCCTCGATCCAGGAGTTCATCCTGCGCTCCTGGTCGCTGGTGAAAATGGGCACCACGGCCAGCCAGAAGAAGCTGTTCTTCAACCTGCGCAAGGTGAAGGGCCAGATCGAGGCCCTTGAAGACGGCGACCTGCGCCCCGATCAGGTGGAAGAAATCGCTACGCGTCTCGGTGTGCCCGAAGACGACGTCATCTCCATGAACCGCCGCCTCGGCGGGGATTCTTCCCTCAATGCGCCCCTGAAGGTTGACGGCGAAGGCGCCGGCGAATGGCAGGACTGGCTCGTCTCCGAGGAGCCCAGCCAGGAAGAGACCCTGGCCGAGGACGAAGAGCACCAAAGCCGCATGGGCCTGCTCCGCGCGGCCATGGACAAGCTTAACGACCGTGAAAAGCGGATCTTCGAGGCAAGACGCCTGTCGGAAGACCCGCTGACCCTGGAAGAGCTCTCCCAGGAATTCGACGTCAGCCGCGAGCGTATCCGGCAGATCGAGGTGAGAGCGTTCGAAAAGGTCCAGAAGGCCGTAAAGAACGCCGCAAGAGAAATGCTCCCCCAGCCTGCCATGGCTTAGGCGAACGCCTTGGAGCGGAGAGTAGACGCCCGGCCGAATGGCCGGGCGTTTTTCGTTTGAACGTTGAAAGCGCTACGATCACGCTGAAATCTACATGGCAGATCAGGCAATGAAACGACGGTACAAAATCCTAATCGGGTTGGCTCTGTTTGCCATTGCCGGCACGGCTTTCGGCTACTGGTATGTCATCACTGCCGACAGCAGGGAGCCGTCTCTTGTCGCCTGGAACGAGAATTGTGCCAGCTGTCATGGAAAAGCGCTGGAAGGAACCAGGCTGGGTTCAGCCCTCGTGGAAGCGCCCCTCAAACGCGGTGACACGGTTGAGGAAATGTCAGCGACCATCGCCAGAGGCGTTCCGGGCACAACGATGGAGGCCTGGGACAAAAAGCTGTCATCGGAAAAGATCAAACTGCTGGCCATATACATTAGCGAGCGGCGTCAAAAGTTTCCTGCAATCGCCCGGTCCTACGCCAAGGAACCTAAAGAGGACCGGGTGATCCGTTCACAACATCACGACTTCCGGCTTGAGCTGGTAACGTCCCTGAAGAGCAGGCCCTACTCTCTTGCCCCACTGCCTGGCGGTGAGATTCTCGTCGCCGAAAAGATCAGAGGGCTTTCCATCGTTGATAGCGACGGCAGGCAAAATACGCTCATCGAGGACACTCCGGCGGTCTGGGGAACCTTGCTCAGCTTCAGAGGAACATGGCTCAATCTGGGTACGGTGCTCGATGTCGAACTGCACCCGGACTACAAGGAGAACGGCTGGATTTATCTTTCCCATACCGATCGTTGCAATTGGCTGTGCGGATGGCTGGTGCCTGGAACGATGGTCCGGGTAGTCCGCGGCCGCATCAGGGATGGGAAGTGGGTCGATCAGCAAGTGATTTGGTCGGTGCACAAAGACCACTACACACCCGTGCCCGACGCGGTAGCGGCCGGGCGTCTGGCCTTCGATATGCGCGGACACCTGTACCTTTCGATTGGCGGAAAGAACACCTATGACAAGTTGCACCGGCTGGACACGCCTTTCGGAAAAATCCACCGCGTTCGCGACGATGGAACTGTGCCAAGAGACAACCCATTCTGGGTCCCACCGGAGAAACGGCCTGACTCATCTACCATCCACACCGTCTGGAGCTATGGCCACCGCACCGGCCAGGGACTGGACGGACATCCGACAAGCGGAGAAATCTGGAACACCGAAATGGGCCCGCGCGGCGGCGACGAGATCAATCACATCCGCTCAGGCCAGAACTATGGGTGGCCGCTTTACACAAACGGCCTTGCCTACAGCGGAGATGAAATCTCGATCGGCAAGGATCTCGGACTGGATTTTCCCATTGAAAGCACAGTCTTGCCGGTCGTCGATTTCACCCCGGCGCCTGCCGTGTCAAATTTCACCTTTCATCAGGGGAACAAGTTTCCCGGCTGGCAGAACGACCTACTCGTCGGAAGTCTGAAGGCAAGCACCCTTTATCGTCTGCGTATTGAAAACAAAAAGCTCGTTGAGCAGGAAAAGCTAATCACGGATTTCGGTCGCATTCGCGATGTCGCAATGGGCGATGACGGCTTTGTATACGTCGTACTGGAGCACAACGACACAGGCTCACTCTGGCGGATGGTACCTGACTAGGATCTGCCGGCAACTGGCCCTCAACAAAGAGGCAGCTTCGTTCGGCCCGTCTGCACCTCACACATCCTTCACCAGAGGTGACTGGCACCAATTCAGCCTAAGTGGCTATCCTGAAGCCATGACGCATCAATCCTGCCCACACGCGGAACTTTCCGGCGGGAACCGGCGTAAGGAGTGTTGCCATGGCGACCATACGTAACGTTCCGCTCGCAGTTTTCCTGTTCGTCCTGATCTTCGGCGCGGACCCGCAGACGGCAAGCGCCCAGGACAAGGCGCCGCCTGAAATCATCTGGCGCGAATGGAACGACAAGCTGTTCCGCGATGCAAAGCAGACAAAGCGCTACATCCTGCTCGATCTGCATGCGCGTTGGTGCCACTGGTGCCATTTCATGGAACGGCGCACTTATGCCAACACCACCGTGCGCCAGATTGTCGATGCGGGCTATCTCGCCGTGAAAGTCGACCAGGATGCCAATCCCGATCTGGCCTCGCGCTATGGCGATTGGGGCTGGCCGGCGACCATCATCTTCGATCCCGACGGCAAGGAAGTCGCCAAGCTGCAAGGCTTTCAGCGCCCGAGCCTGATGGCCAACATCCTCTACACGGTTCTCGCTCATCCCGAACGCGTGCCAAAGCTGCAGGAGGAGCAGGAAGTCAGGGCTTCGGCATCGCTGTACCTGACAGACGAACAGCGCGCCCGCCTTACCGGGCTCCTGGATGAGACTTATGACACCGAACATGCCGGGTGGGGCCGGCGGCTGAAGTTCCTGCAGCCGGAAGTCATCGAATACGCCCTGAAGCGATCCCGCGAGGGCGATGTGCAGATACGCAAGCGGCTGCGCGCAACGCTGGATGCGGCCATCAGCCTGATCGATCCGGTCTGGGGTGGCACCTACCAGTATTCCCACGAACGCGACTGGTCGGCGCCCCACTACGAGAAGATTATGGCCTTCCAGGCTCAGGGCATCTCGCTCTATGCCAAGGCCTATGCCCAGTTCGGCGACCGGAAGTACCTGAAAGCCGCTGAGGACATAGCGCGATTTCTGCTGACGAAGATGCGAAGCCCCGAAGGCGCCTTTTACACCAGCCAGGACGCGGACGTGGACGAGCAGGTCCTGGGCAAGGCGTTCTATGAGCTGAGCGAGACCGGACGTTCCGCAATCGGCAAGGAGCACTCCAGCGCCTGGCGTGCCGCCTCGCGATATCTGGCGTCGCCGGTCGCGGCGTAGAGATCGAAGAGCCCGGAGGCCGCCCAGCCGTTCTCGCGCGCGTACCGGTTCTTGTCGATG
>JBCCEL010000140.1:0-14167 GCA_039030315.1 Pseudomonadota bacterium | reverse complement strand
GCCGGCCGTGCCGATGGCCACGCCGGTGAGGGCCGTGCCCATTTGAAGGATACGGGTATGCTGGGTGTCCTGAAAGCTCACGATCAATCCTCCGCCCGGTCTCATTTCGTCAATGAAGTGTGAACACGCTACCGGCGTGGCGTTGAGAACCCGGTAACCAAATCGCTCGGATTTGAATCAAAAGGCGCCGGGCCTAAATGGCCGGGCAGGCGCGCATGTCTGAACCAGACGTGAAAAATACGCTCAGATCCTGTTCAAATTCAGGTGCGTAAAAGCCCGGCCGACCCTGAGAGGGGGTTCCTCGCAAACCACACCCAAGGAGAACCCCTGCGATGAAACCTGCAACTTTTGTCTTGGCAGCTGCCGTAGCCGCTTTCGCCCTGCCTTCCATGACCACGACCGCTTCGGCCTATGTCTGCCATTCGGTCAACACGTCGGTGAAGGTGCACAAGCCCACGAGATTCAAGGCCAGGATCCAGGCCCGCAAGTCCTGGTCCTACAAGGTCCGCCAGAACCATGGCCTTGCCTGGTCCGTCTGGAAGATTGCCAAGACCAAGAGTACCAAATGCACGAAGGCCGGCCAGCGCTGGGTCTGCAAGGCATCCGCCAAGCCCTGCAAATACGTCCCCGCGAGCTGATCGGTTGCGCGACGGCCCGCCGGAGTTGCTCCGGCGGGCACCGCCCTAGCGGTTCGTCGGCCCCATCCGCTTGGCCACTTCTTCCAGCATGACCTCGGTCGCACCTCCACCCACCGCCTGCACGCGGGCATCGCGCACCATGCGTTCGATCGGCGTGCCTTCCATGTAGCCATAGCCGCCATGGTACTGCTGGCAGGCATACATGACCTCGTTCACGAGTTCGCCGCACAGGGCCTTGAGCATGGAGACATCTCGGACAACATCCTCGTCCTGCGAAGCGCGCCAGGCGGTCTCATAGATGAAGCTGCGCGCAGAGCTGACCTTGGCCTGGAGCATGGAAAGCTTGTTGCGGATCACCGGCTGCTCCCACAACGACTTCCCGAAGGCCTTCCGGTCACGGGCATACTCCAGCGTCATGTCGAGGGCCTTCTGGGCCTCCCCGATGGCCTGGGCGGCCAGGGCGAGGCGCTCGTTCTGGAAGTTCTGCATGATGGCGTAGAAGCCGCGGTTCTCCTCGCCCAGCATGTTTTCCGCAGGGACCCGGCAGTCCTCGAACACCAGTTCCGCGGTATCGGACGAGCGCCAGCCCATTTTGTCCAGCTGCCGCGCCACGGTGAAGCCGGGCGTGCCTTTCTCCACGATGAAGATCGAAACGCCGCGCGATCCCGGCGCCTCCACATCGGTCTTGGCGGCGATGAAGTAGACATTCGCCTTCACCCCGTTGGTGATGTAGATCTTGGAGCCGTTGAGCACCCATTCATTCCCATCGCGCACGGCACGGGTGCGGATCGAGGCAACATCGGAGCCGGCGTCCGGCTCGGTCACCCCGACCGCCGTGATCAGATCGCCCGAAATGATGCCGGGCATGTACTTTTCGTGCTGAGCTTCGGTTCCCGCGTTGGCCAGATGGGGCGACGCCATGTCGGTATGCACGAGAACCGTGATGGCAAAGCCGCCGAACGTGGAGCGCCCCAGTTCCTCGGCGAGCAGCGCTGTTCCCACATAGTCCATCTCCGCACCGCCGAACTGTTCGGGATAGCGCAGTCCGAAAAAGCCGAGGGCCCCCATCTGCTTCAACACATCGCGCGGAACATGTCCTTCCTTTTCCCAGTCCTCTCCATGGGGCTCCACTTCCTCGCGGAGGAAGCGGCGCAGCTGGTCGCGCAGCATTTCGTGCTCTTCGCCGAGATAGGGTGATTTCATGGGCCTTGGTTCCTCCTGTCGCGGGCCCTTGCATGGCACGGGGTGCTGACACGCGTCCAGCACACGCTGAAGGACATATTGCCTTACACCCGCGTCTGTGGACATTATTGCGGGAAAGGAGCTGTGACCGGGCTGCAGCATGCGAACCCTGATCCTACTATGCGTGTCGATCGCCTTGAGCACTGCCGGTGCGGACGCCGCCGGACGCTGGCTGAAGTGCTACTCGCCGGCCGATTCCGCCAGGTTGATCAAGATTTCCTACAAGCTGGCCCTGCACATCGCCAACACCGGCGATCGCCAGTGCCACAAGGTCGGCGCCATTCTCGGCCAGTTCAAGGATTTCACCTGCGAAAGCCTGGGCGAGCGGCCGCCGCTCGGCCGTACCCTCAGTACGAATTCCCTGGTTGTGGCACAGGTCGTGAGCGAAGATCCGGCGGATGATCTCTACGCCGAAACCCCACATGGTTTCGTCCGCCTGCCGCGCAGCAAGCAGGACATTGCCGAGGCATTCGAGCACTCGCGCTGCCAGCCGGAACACACCAATTTCTTCAGCGCCCGCCATTTCAGCAATGGCGTGATCCTGCTGCAGTGAAGCACCGGTGCGCTAACCGGAGTGCGGAATCTCGATGGTCATCCCGTCATGGGCGGGACGGATGTGATCCGGGAGGTCATGGCACAGGCGGGCGTGATCCATGTCCACATGCATGTTGGTCAGCACCGCCCGGCCCGGTTTGACCCGCTCGATCCATTCCAGGCTTTCAGCAAGCGACAGATGGCTCGGATGCACCGTGCGCCTCAAGGCGTCGATCACCCAGCAGTCCAGCTCTTCCACGTGGGAAACGCTGCCCGCGGGCACATCGTTCAGGTCTGGCGTATAGGCCAGCCCGTTGATCCGGAACCCCAGTGCCATGATGGACCCGTGCTCCACCTCGAACGGCATCGCGGTGATCGGCCCGCCCGCCCCGTCTACGGTGACCGCCTCACCTGCGCGCAAAGGGTTCATGTCGAGGATCGGCGGGTATGGACTGCCTGGAGGCGTCTTGAAACAGTAATCGAACCGCAGGAGAAGGTGCTCTCGCGTGACATCATCAGCCCAGACCGGCACCCGCGCGCGGGAAATCATGGCAAGGGCCCGAAGGTCATCGATCCCGTGGCTCTGGTCCGCATGGGCATGGGTATAGAGCACTCCGTCCATGTGGCCGACATCGGCGGCCAGAAGCTGCTCTCTCAGGTCCGGAGACGTGTCGATAAGCACGTTGGTCACGCCGTGCGGCCCTGTGCGCTGCACCAGCATCGAACAGCGCGTCCGCCGATTGAGCGGGTTCTCAGGATCGCAATCGCCCCAGTGATTGCCAAGCCGCGGCACGCCGCCGGACGAGCCGCAGCCAAGAATACGTGCTGTCAGGCTCATGCGGCAGCTGCCTCGCTGAACCGGTCCGGCCGGGGGACCTTGGAAAACAGCCGGAAAAAATTGTCCGAGGTCGCAGCCGCCATCTCCGCCTGAGAGACACCCTTCACTTCTGCAAGATGGTTAAGCGTGAAGCGGGTGAACGCCGGCTCGTTGCTCTTGCCGCGATGAGGCACCGGCGCAAGATAGGGCGCATCGGTTTCAACCAGCAGCCTGTCCATCGGGGCAAGCCGGGCCGCGTCTCGGATCTCTTCTGCACTCTTGAAGGTAAGAATGCCTGAGAACGACAGATAGGCTCCGATCTCCAGGCCGCGCCTGGCAAGCTCGATGCCGGAGGAAAAGCAGTGGAGCAGCGGCAAAAACGCTCCGAGTTCCATCTCCTCTTCGATGATCGTTGCAGTGTGCGCTTCTGCAGAGCGCGAATGGATCACCAGTGGCAGGCCGGTCCGGCGGGCGGCGTCGATATGCACCCGGAAACTCTCCGCCTGCACGTCCCTCGGACTGTTGTCGTAGTGATAATCCAGACCCGCCTCCCCGATCCCGACCACTTTATCGTGCCGCGCAAGATCCTGCAGTTCATCGACGGTGACATCGGGCTCGTCGGCCGCGTTGTGGGGATGGGTACCGACCGTGCAGTAGACCGTGTCATAGGCCTCGGCAATGCGGAGGATGCGGTCGAACTGCCGGACCCGGGTTGAAATGGTCACCATCAGGTGCACGCCGGCATCCGCCGCGCGGGCGACCACACCATCAAGATCTTCGGACAAGGCCGGGAAATCCAGGTGGCAATGACTGTCCACAATCGGCGGGAGCTGCATGGTCAACCTTTTTGAGTTTCCACTTGGTGGAGAAGCATACGACCGTGGTTCAGGATCTCGACGTCTGCCAAACACCGTTCCGTCCCGGTCAGTTTCCATGCCTGGATATCAAGCAGGACGGGCAATCCCGGCGGCCGGCGGCGGTACGGCCGCAGCCTTTGCCAGAGTGTTGAGGACGCTCAAAACCGTGTTTTGGCGGTCGAGATTTAAGGCATTTGCACGGCGAAGGGAACGGCTGATTTCGTCATGCGCTTCGGCCCAGACTGCGGGGTTTTGCACCACCGGCGTTGCACCCGTCTGACCGGCCTTGCGGGCAGCGTCGGCGATGTGCTGGGATAGCCAGGCGAGCATCAGATCGCAAAACTGGGCAAACTCCGAAGCAGCTCCGCGCCCCGAGAGTTGCTGCGCCAGCCGCAGCGCCGCCTTGCGGTCGAGCTGCGGCAGTCTGCCGGCCATCTGGAGAAAGGTCTCGAACGATTTGAACCCGCCCTCTTTCAGGATTTGCAGCGCCCGGCCGGGACTGCCGTCGGCATATTGCGTCACCGTCGCCGCCGCCGACAGATCCAGCTCCGGATCCCTGTCTCTCAGGCCCTCCAGAACCGACTTGACGTCCGGGGCATCAAGCGCCCTCAGATCAAGGCGCACGCAACGCGAGCGGATGGTTCGGAGCAGCCGGCCGGGGACGTCGGTCACCAGCAAAAACAGGGCCTTTTCCGGAGGTTCTTCCAGTATCTTCAGAAGCGCGTTGGCGGCGGCCGCGTTCATTGAGCCGGCGGGATCGACAATACATACCCGCCAACCACCTTCACCTGCAGTCCGCGCGAAGAACTCCGAGGCCCGGCGGGCTTCCGTGACACTGATCTCGGTCTTGTAGCGCTTGTTGCGCTGGTCCCAGGCCGGCGTGACAGTGAGGAGGTCCGCGTGTCCTTGCGCCACCACGCGGCGCGCCACCGGGTCGTCGGGGTCCACCTCCAGGCTGTCCGGCGGGACAAGCATCGCCTGCGGATCGGGATTGGCCAGCACGAATTTCGCCATTCTGTAGGCGAGTGTCGCCTTGCCGATACCCGGCGGTCCGCCAAGGATCCAGGCATGATGCATTTTGCCGGAAAGATAGGCCTCCAGCAGGTGCTTCTCGGCAGCCTGCTGACCGATCAGCCGCGTACTCAGCCGCGGATGCAGCGGCTCGGCGATATCATTTTCATCGGCCATGGTCACCCTGCACCTAGTGGTTCGAACCCAATATCTGAACCCCATCTTCGTCACACCCGCGAAGGCGGGTGTCCAGAGCGGCAAGCGCCTGTAGTGGCGGGAAATCCCTGGATTCCCGCCTGCGCGGGAATGACATATACGGTAGAAACTCGCGGGCTCTTCTGATTGAACCGCACCTCTAGAGCGAGAGCAGCCGGGCTTCAACCCGTTTGAAGATTTCGTCCGCAATCTCTTCAATGCCCGATGAGGCATCAAGCAAGACGCAGCGTTGCGGGTACCGGTCCGCAATCTCCTGAAACGCCTTCCGCAAGCGGCGGTGGAAGGCGAGCCCCTTGTTCTCGAAACGGTTCGCATCCCCGCGTGCTTCTGCCCGGGCAAGCCCGGTCTGCGGGCTGAGATCCATGATCAGCGTGAGATCGGGCTCCGTATCCCCAACCACCTCGCGGTGAACAGCGTCAATCATCGCCGGGCCGACGCCGCCTGTCAGGCCCTGATAGGCGCGCGTTGAGTCGGAGAACCTGTCACACAGCACCCATTTTCCCGCCGCCAGCGCGGGCCGGATCACTGACCTGAGATGATCGTCACGGGCCGCATAATTAAGGAGAGCCTCGGCCTGTGCCGACCAGCGGTCGACCTCGCCGGTGACCAGCAGCTCACGGATGATCTCGGCCTGGGGCGCACCGCCCGGTTCCCGCGTCAGAACCGGATCAATCCCGCAGGCGGCCAGCCGCTCTGCCAGAAGACGGACTTGCGTGGACTTTCCAGCCCCCTCGCCGCCCTCGAAGGTGATGAATCTGCCTGGTGTCGTCATAGACGGTGAACGTGCGTCCTAGCCGCCGAAAATCAGATATTTCAGGCTGTCCCAGGCCCGCTTCCACTGCCTGTCGTCCTCATCCACGCTGTTGACCACATAGAGCGGTACCTCGCTGAGTTCGGAACCGGAGACCTGGAAGCGCAGGTGGCCGATCTGGGCGCCCGGCTGGACCGGTGCGCGGATCGGTCCCTTGTAGACCACTTCGGCCCGAACAGAATTGCGCTCTTCCGGGGTCAGCATGATCTTGATGGGCTCTTTGGCCATGAGTTTGACCCAGTTCTCCGTGCCGCCCCAGACCCGGGCCTGCCCGACAGTCTGGCCGCGCTGAAAAAGCACAAAAGAACGGAACCGCCTGAAGCCCCAGTCCAGGAGCTTGCGTGCCTCCACGCGGCGGTCCCGGGAGGACTTCATCCCGGCAATCACCATGATCAGGCGGCGCCCGTCACGCACCGCGGAGGCCACCAGGCCGTAGCCGGCTTCCCGGGTGTAGCCGGTCTTCAGCCCGTCAGCACCAATCTCCATGTAGAGAAGCGGGTTGCGGTTCTTCTGGCTGATCTTGTTCCAGGTGAACTCCTTCTCCTGATAGTAGTGATAGTACTCCGAAAGGTCATAGATGATGTGGCGCGCCAGCTTGGCCAGCTCGCGCACGGTCATCCGGTGCTCCGGATGCGGCAGTCCCGTCGCGTTCACGAAGGTGGACTTTTCCATTCCAAGCTCGCGCGCCCGGCGGGTCATGGCTTCGCCGAAAGCCGCCTCTGATCCGGATATCCCTTCCGCAATGGCAATGCAGGCATCGTTGGCCGACTGGATGATGACACCCTTGATGAGGTTCTCCAGGGTGATGTCGGTGTTCACCTTGGCGTACATGGTTGAGCCGCCGGAGGAGGCACCTCCGCGTTTCCACGCATTTTCGGAAATGAAGAACTTGTCCTGCAGCCTGAGCTGACCGCGCTTGAGCGCCTCGAAGACCATGGTCATGGTCATCAGCTTGCTCATGCTGGCGGGTGGCATCAGCTTGTCCACATCCTTTTCGAAAAGCACCTTGCCGGAACCTGCATCGATCAGAATGGCGTGCCTGGCCTTTGTATCGAACCTTTGCGCGTGTGCAGCCGCGCCGAGCGTCAGCAAGATAAAGGCCGCCGCGAGCAGCGACGAGAAGATTGCTCTGGCAGTGTGAGCGGCAATACCCATACCGTTTGGCCTCAACCGGTCGTTCGTCCCATCCGTTCGCATAAGCATAGCGCGTTGACGGGATATTGAAAACCTAAGCGCCGGTCACAAGACGGTAAGACTTGTCTGGCGCGGACCGCCGGGCCAAGATGAACCGGAAGGATCGGGGCGGAGGAGTTTCAGGCCGTGAACGCAAGTCTGGTAGCACTGGTCCGCCGCTGGCCTCTTGCCCTCGGGCTTGTCCTCGCCGCCGTTATCTTGCCCGGCCGCGCGCCCGCAGGCCCCGCGCCCCTACTCACTCCGCCGGCGAGCAACTTGCCCGTTCGGCCGGTTTACGTGTTCGGCAAGGATGACCGCATCGCCCTTCCGCAGGAGCTTGAGGCGTTGAAGTACAAGATCGGCCTGATCTACAGCGCCAACACCAAGCACGGCTGCACGGCCACCTGCGTGGCCCGTGACGTCATCCTGACGGCTGCCCATTGCGTCCTCTCGCGTTCCAGCCGGAAACGCGGGGTAGAAACCTCCGGGTTCAAATTCGTGCTTCCCGGCAAGTATCTCAAGGGTGAGTACATCATCGCCGACGTCCTGAACCCGGACGACTACACGCCCCGCAATGTCGTTTCCGGATTTCCGGTCACCAGGGCGCAAGCGGGGGGCGGCAAATCCAAGGACTGGGCACTGGTCAAGCTTGCCAGCAAGGCTTGCCGCTATGGGTCGCTGCCCCTCCGATCGTTCTCACGCAAGCAGTTTCGCGCCGCTTCCAAGGCCGGAAAACTGATGGAAATCGCCTTCCACGGCGACCGCGACTACGGCAAGACCCTGCTTTACACGAACAAATGCCGCCTGCTCCGCCTGGGAAAGAGCAAGCGCGGCAGACCGGCACCTTCCCTGATCCGGCATCAGTGCGACCTGACGTCAGGTGCCTCGGGCTCGCCGCTGCTGATCGACACCGCGGACGGCCCCTTCATCGCTGCGGTGAACGTCGCGGAGTTCGCAACCCAGCGCTACCTCCGGCGTGGCCGCAAGGTGATCAAGTATTACAAGAAGGTCCCGGCCTACAATCTGGCCATCCATGCCTCGGTTTTCGAAGACCGTCTGAAACAGATTGCGCCGCTGAAGGTTGTGAGCATGAAGAGTGCTCTGGAACGCATCCAGACCGGCTTGAAAGCCCGCGGGCTCTACCGCGGCAAGATCGACGGGGTCTTCGGGCCTGCCACGTGGAGCGCGCTTCGCACCTTCGAGCGCCGGCAAAAGCGCTTACCTCTTGGGTTGCCCACCAGCCGGCTTTTACGCGAACTTGACCGCAAGCCTCCGGAATCCTGACAGCCCCCGGCTGCGGGCGAAAAACCAAAGGGTCAGTCGAAGCCGCGGTAGTGCACCACGTTTTCCAGCGCCTCGCGCTCGCTGACAATCGAGTTTTCGATGGCGCTCTCATCGGGATATCCCAGACACATGCCGGTCACCAGATCCTGATCCTCAGGAATCCCGAGATGCCTGTAGATCGGTTCCTGGTACGGGATCCACGCGGCCTGCGGACAGGTGTCCAGGCCGAACCCCTTGGCAGCCAGCATCATGCTCTGGATGTACATGCCCGAATCTGCCCAGTTGCCCCTGGCGAGATAGGAATCGACCGTCACGAACAGACCGACCGGGGCATCGAAGAACAGGAAGTTGCGGGCCCCCTGTCTGGCGCTCGCCTCCCGGTCCCCCTTCTGGATGCCGAGAACGCCGTAGAGCATCCACCCGATGCCGCGGCGCCTGTCGCGGTGGATGTCCTTCCACTGGGCCGGATAATAGTCGTAGTGCTCGTAGCTCTTGCCTTCCCCGGCCTGAGCCATCGCCAGAACGTCATCGGATATCGCCTGTTTGACATCGCCTGTGCAGACATAGACGTGCCAGGGCTGGGTATTGGTCCCGCTGGGCGAGCGCTGCGCCACCTCGAGAATCTGGTCAATGGTCTCCCGCGATACCGGGTCAGGTTTGAAGGCGCGGATTGATTTGCGCGCACGAATTGCCTCGATCACATCCATAATACGTTGATATTCCTGCCCGTTGTCAGTTAGCCTTGCGCAGCTCCTGATAGCATCTTGAGGACAAATGAAAAGAATAATGCCGAGCTGCCGGTCCGGGTTCACGGCCTTGTTGCTGATGGCCGTGATGAGCGCTGCAACCATCTGGAGCGCTGCACAATCACCGGCCCTCGCAACGATCTATGACGTCAGGGCCGCCGGCAAGCTGAAACTCAGCTCAAAGCAGCGCGCGAGGGTACGCCGGATCAACCAGCGCAGTGCGCGGGACCGCAACCGGGTCCTCCGCAAGCACGGCATCAATCCCAACGACCGTTACCCGCTTCTGGAGAAGATCGTTAAGGCCGCCGGTGAGCTCGAGGCCATCGGCCGGCGCACCCGGCTGGAAATGTCAAAGGTCCTGGAACCTGCGCAAATGCGCATATACGACCAGCTGGTGAGCGAGACCCGGGCACGGGTGCGCAAGGCTGTCATGTCGCCGCCGAGAGTCCGGCGGCTGAAGGAGCGCAAGAAACGTGAGCAGGCGGAGTTCGATGCAAGGCAGCGCCGCCGCAGTCGCGGCAGGGCCGATCAGTAGAGGCCGCCCGTGCCCGTCGTCAGCCCGCCGTCGCGCGCAGAGCTGTCAACCTGGCTCACGCCGCTCGGCACGAAACCGTCGCCGCCGATCACAACCTTTTCTTCGGCAGGCTCCTCGCCGGGCTTGAATGCCTCCAGAATGACCTCTTCAGCACCATAGGGCGCGCGTTCGCCGGTCGCAGGATTGATCGGAATAAGCTGCACGCCGCGAGGCACCCGGAACGGAATGGCCGGCTTGCCGCGCAAGGCCAGTTTCATGAAATCCGCAAAGATCGGTGCCGCGAGCCCCCCGCCGCTCGCCGCCTTGCCCATGGGGCGCGGATTGTCGTAGCCGATATACACGCCGACCGCGAGATCGGGCGCAAAGCCCACGAACCAGGCATCCTTCTCATCGTTCGTGGTGCCGGTCTTGCCGGCGATCGGAACATCGAACCCGTCAAACGCCTTCTTGGCCGTACCTCGCTGGACCACGCCCTCAAGCATGGAGGTGATCTGGTAGGCGGTGTAGGGATTGATCACCGCCCTGCGCGCATCCACAAGCTCAGGCTCGGCCTGTCCCTCCCAGCGGCCCGACTTGCAGCCCGTGCAGGCGCGTCCGTCGTGGCGGAAAATGGTGCGTCCGTGCCTGTCCTGCACGCGGTCGATCAGCGAGGGGATGATCCGCTTGCCGCCATTGACGAACATCGCGAACGCGGAGGTCATGCGGAGCAGGCTGGTTTCGCCTGCGCCCAGCGACATGGACAGCACCGGCGAGAGATTGTCGTAGACCCCGAACTCACGGGCGTAGTGCACCACCTTCTTCATGCCCATGTCATGGGCGAGACGCACCGTCATAACGTTGCGCGACAACTCGATACCGCGGCGAAGGGTCGAGGGGCCATAATACCTCCCGGTGTAGTTCTTCGGCTTCCACACTTCGCCATTGCGCTGTTTGAACTCGATCGGCGCGTCCAGAACGACCGATGCCGGCGTATAGCCATTATCAAGTGCGGCGGCATAAACGAACGGCTTGAACGATGACCCCGGCTGGCGCTTTGCCTGTACCGCCCTGTTGAACTGGCTCCGTGAATAGGAAAAGCCGCCGGACAGTGCCAAGACCCGGCCCGTGTGGGGATCAAGGGCCACAAGTCCGCCCTCCACTTCGGGAACCTGGACCAGGTGCCACTGGCCCTTCTGGGCTGCAGGTGCGGCATATACGACGTCGCCGGGCTTCAGGACCTGATCGGCCGACTTGACTTCCTTGCCAAGCTTGAACTTGCCGTCCTTGCCCGGAACTTGCGCCCGTGCCCAGGTCATGAACTTCAGAGGCACGGTGCCGGTTTCACGCTTTTCTTCCAGGTCTCCGGATTTGAGGCGGACCGGCTGCAGCCCGATGGTGGCCTCTTCCGGTTTCGCCTCCAGCACGACGGCCAGACGCCAGGGTCTGAGATCCTTGAAGGCTTTCATGCCGCCAAGCTGGGCACCCCATTCGCCTTCTGCCGGGTCAAGCTGAGCGATCGCGCCGCGCCAGCCACGCTCGCGGTCAAATTTCATCAAGCCGCGCTGGAGAGCCTGCCGCGCGAATATCTGCAGCTTGAGATCGAGGGTGGTCCGGACGGAGAGGCCGCCTTCGCGGAGCCGCTTGCGTCCATAGGCCCGTTCCAGATCCCGGCGGACCTCCTCAGCGAAGGCCTCAGCCCCGATCTCCGAGGCAAAGAGCTGCACCCCGTAGGGACGCGGATTGACCACCAGCGGTTTTGCCTTGGCCGTCTTCAGTTCCTCAGCCGAAATATATCCATTCTCGTGCATCTGACCGAGCACCCAGTTACGGCGCTCAACGGCACGCTCGCGCTGGCGGAACGGATGGTAGTTTGCCGGCCCCTTCGGCAGGGCAGCAAGATAGGCCGCCTCTTCCAACTCCAGATCCTTCAGGGACTTGCCGAAATAGTTGAGGCTCGCCGCGGCGACCCCGTACGAACCGAGGCCGAGATAGATCTCGTTGAGGTAGAGTTCGAGGATCTGTTCCTTGGAAAACGCCTGCTCGATCCTTTGTGCTAGCAGGGCTTCCTTGAGCTTGCGGTCAATGGTCCGGTCACTGCTGAGAAGAAAGTTCTTGGCGACCTGCTGGGTGATCGTCGAGGCCCCGGAAAGGCGCCTGTTCTGTCCCTTGGCCTTGGCCTGGGCATAGCGGATCACCGCCCCCATGATGCCCTGCCAGTCGATGCCGGCATGTTCAAAAAACGTCTTGTCCTCTGCGGACAGGAAGGCATGAATCAGCTTCTTGGGCATGGACCCTGCCGGCAGATAAAGTCGCCGCTGCTCGGCATATTCCGCTAGCAGCGAGCCGTCTCCGGCATGCACACGGGTCATGACCGGCGGCTCATAGGAAGTCAAAGTCTCCAGCGTGGGCAGATCTTCCGACTTTTCGTAGATCACATAGCCGACGGCTGCCGCGCCCGCGCAGAAGAACAGGAACGCTCCCGTGAACAGAAATCCGAAGAAACGGATCATGCGGAGATGGCCCCCTTTTCCGCCGCAGCGCCCGGCATGCGCTCAAGCAACGTCCTGAATCGTCCAGAACCACTGGTTTTGGTCGTACACCGAGCACTCATGTTGTGACAACTCAACTCTCTGTCCGGCGCCGATTTGTCCCGGCCAGATCCCACTGCCGCGACCGGTACCCGGAGATTGTGGCGAGAAAGCGCAAGAAAGACCTAGAACTGACGGGCGAGTTGGCGCTTGAAGTAGCGGTCAACAGCCTTCTTCACGGCACCGGCCATCTTCGCGCGCCATTTCCTGGATCTGAGATTGGCCTCGTCGCGCCGGCTGGAGAGAAAGCCGAGCTCGACCAGCACAGAAGGCACGTCCGGCGCTTTGAGCACCCGGAAGCCTGCCTGGCGCATGCTCTTTCTGCGGATACGCGATACGCCCTTGATGCGCTCTACCAACTGCTTGGCGAACTGGATGGAGTGGTGTTTGGTTTCCCTCTGGGCGAGATCAATCAGGATGCCTGTGACTTCGGAACTCTCCTTCTTCAGGGTCACGCCGGCGATGATGTCGGCCCGGTTCTCCTTTGCGGCAAGAGCCGCCGCTTCCCTGTCCGATGCCTTGTCGGAAAGCGTGTAAACCGTGGCACCGCTCGCCCTGCCGCGCTTGATTGAGTCCGCATGGACCGAAATGAACAGATGCCCACCCTTCAGCCGGGCAAACTTGACGCGGTCACGAAGCCGGACGAACCGGTCGGAATTCCTGGTCATGTAGACACGATATCGGCCGGAAGCCTTGAGCTTGTCGCGGAGCGTACGGGCAAAGGCCAGTGTCACGCTCTTCTCCGCCGTGCCCTTGCGGCCGATCGCGCCAGGGTCGACGCCGCCGTGCCCGGGGTCGATGATGATGACCGGCTTGCCCGTCGGCTTCTTCGGTTTGATCACGCCCTGGGGCAATGATGCCGCTTTGTCGGGCTTGGCGGACGGCCGGGGCGCGGGAAGTGCCGGTGCCGCGGCAATCATCTTTTGCAGGACCGCGGCAATTTCATCCGCCCTTGTGGTCTCGCGCTGCTCCTTGGCCTCGCGCTGGCGGGCCGCCTCGGCGAATCTCCCCGCATCCGTCTTGACAAGATCAAGCACGAGACGCGCCGGCTGATTGGTGCGTGGGGAGATCACGAAGGATTTTGCCACCAGCACCGGGCCGGTCACGTCCAGCACGATCCTCGACTTGCCTTCACCGAACTGGCCGTAGCGATACTCCCGCACGAGCCCACGCCCGAGACGTCCGAGGCCCGGCGGAAACTCAAACTCCACTTCCGGAAGGTCGATGATGACCCGGTAAGGATCGGCGAGCACCTTGGCGGCGTAATCCACGGACTTGGTCAGGTCCACGACGAACCGCGTACGCTTGGCGTCTCCACCGAGTCTGGCAGCCACAGCACTGATTTCATCCGCGCCTGCAGCGCTGGCCGTGACCGATTGGGCGGACAGCGCCCCGGCCAATAGAATCGCAGCAATTAAACAACGCACGCCCGGGCGCGCGCTCAGCAAGCTGCCAAAGGCGCTAAACATGCAGGTTTCTGGCCCAATCCCCGTCATTATTCCCGCTGCTCAATGAACGTGAACGTCACCCTTTTCGCCACCGGTGAATTGACCATAAGGAGTGCGGGTTAAGAGAATCTTGCCGAGGACGTCGGGAGCGAGCTCAGCGCGGTCGAACTGTCCCTCGAACTGCTCGAGCGCGACGAGAACACGGTGCGCGAGATCATGGAGGCCCTGGACCGGATCGAAGCCGGGACTTTCGGCCTCTGTCACGTCTGCGGCAAGCAGATCAAGAAG
>JBCCEL010000139.1:0-14218 GCA_039030315.1 Pseudomonadota bacterium | reverse complement strand
TCCTATGCCACGCGCCACCCCGGTCATCCCGGTGCGCTCATTCTCGTCAGCACGGCAGCCCGGATCGATTTCGACATCATGTACGCGGCTTTCGAGCGCATTGGAGGATCCGAAATCCGCAAGCTGGCCGAAGACTACTGGTCGAACCCGACCGACGAAAGCCGCAAGGCGTACCGCGAGACCTGTGTCCCCTACTACACGGTGCAGAATATCAACTGGCCTGAACTGATCGGGCGGGCTGTCGTCAGGGACGACGTCTCGCAGCACTTCGCCGGGCCGGGCAACGAGATGTACCGGTTCGATTTCCGCAACGACCTTGCCAGGATCTCCTGTCCGACCCTTGTCATGGCCGGCGTGGAGGATCCGATCACTCCACCAGCCTTCAGCGAGGAGATCGACGGCCACATTCCGCGCAAGCATGTCCGGCTGGAACGCTTCAGCCAGGCCGGTCACGGCGTTGTCCCGGACCGTCCCGAGGAGGCATTCTCCGCAATCCGCCGGTTCATCGCCCGGCACCTGGAGCACCTGATCTGATATGGACTACGACAAGACGGCGGTCCCTGACACCTACGATGCCGGCCGGGAGCGGACGCCGGAACAGAAGCTCAGGTTCCTGCGCGCCTACGCGGAGCGCACCGGAACGGAGGAGATCAATAGGATCATCGATCTCGGATGCGGCACCGGACGCTACACCCAGACTCTGGCTGAAGTCTTCGACGCGGACGTCCTCGGCGTTGAACCCTCCGACAGGATGCGCGAGCAGGCCGAGGCCAAGACGGACTCCGGCCACGTCACCATTGCGCGGGGCACGGGTGACGAGATCCCCGCAGAGGACGGAGCGGCGGATCTCATCCTCATGTCCATGGTGCTGCACCACCTCCCGGATATAGGAGCAGTGGCGAGGGAATGCGCCCGGGTGCTGCGGCTCGGCGGCTTTGCCTGCATCTGGAACACGGTTCAGGACGAAGCGGGCACCTATCCCTATCACGGGGTCTTCCCGTCAATCCGGGCGATCATCGACCGTAAACTGACGCCCCGCGCCGAACTCGACGGGCTGTTTGAAGCCCAAAGCCTTGAGCTCTTCCACCGCGAAACCGTTCCCCATGTCGTCGCGCCGGACTGGCAGACACTGGCCGACAAGATGGCGCTCCGGGCGGATTCGTTCGTGGCGGAACTGTCCGACGCCGAACATGCAGCCGGGCTGGAGCGCTTGCGTGAGCTTGCAGCGAAAGGCGACGGCAGCCCGAGCGTGCTTCAGGTCGACCGGATCATCTACCGGCGCAGGTAGCGGGAATCGACCCCAGGCCTATACTCCGCCGAACGGTGGCAAGGGACGGGAACACCAATGGCAGGGATGGGCGAAAAGGTCGTTTGGCTGGCAGGTGCACTACTGCTCTATGTGCTGTTCTGCCTCTACTGGACCTGGACCGGATGGAGACGCAGCCGCGCCGGTCACCCGAAAGCCAGCGCCCCCACTTCCCTGGCCCTCACCGGCGCTGCATTGGCTGGCTGGATGTTCATCGCCCATTTCGGCCTGATCTACACCGAGGGACTGCCGTACGCAGCGGTCTCGCTGGCCTGCATCGTCCTTCCTCTCATCGCCCTGTTGCTGTTTCAGCGCATCGGCGCCCTTGCAGAACCGCTGGGATCACCTTCATTTCCCGCTCTCCTGCACAAGCATTTTGACAGTACTGCTCTGAAGCTGATCTGCGTCTTGGTTGGTCTCGCCTTTTCGCTCATCGTCCTCGCCTCACTCACCCGCGCAGGCGGCGCGCTGCTGAACCTTTTGAGCGACGATGTTGTGTCCACGCATCACGCCATGCTGTTCCTGACCGTCCTGATATTCCTCTATGCCGGGGCCGGCGGTGCGCAGGGGATTTACACCGCGGCCCGCGTGCAGTTCGTGCTATTCCTCGCCGCAATCATCCTCTGCGGCGCCATCACCATCTTCTACATCGGTAGCCTGGAGCGCCTGCACTTCGGATTGTCCGAACTGGCAAGACTTGACGAGAACCGGGGCCCGAATGGGTACAGCCACTATATTGCGACCCCTGGTTTCGCGCAGTTCGTCTTGTCGGCGCGGGAGGCGGTCGGCAGCCCCTGGACCGGCCTGCTCGCCGGTACCACTCTCCTGGCCTCTGCCGGGATATTCACATCGCCAGTCTATCTGAACTGGGTGACCGCCAATCCCGCCGCTGGCCGCGAGACTTCGGGTCGGCTGGCGTCCCGGCAGATCTGGACAACGGCGGTCCTGCTCGGTTTCCTGCTGATCACCCTCGGCACACTGATCGGCCTCGGAGGTCACATCCTCGGCGCTAACATGGTGATGACCGACAACTCCGATGACGCGGTCTACAACGTCATGGGCGCAAATCTCGGCGGCATGGACATCATGGAGACGTTCGGCCAGCAGAACGAACTGGTCCCGATCCTGATATCCCTGACCGGAGATACCCTGCCTTGGCTGTTCGGTCTCCTTGCGCTCTGCGCCGTTGCCGCTGTCCAATGCACCGCCGGTGCCCTGCTGCAGGGCGCCGCCTCGCTAGCAGCGGGCGATCTGATTCCTGCTCACGGTTCGCCGCGGCGCCTGCTGATGCCGCTGGCCGCCCTCATGATTGCAGCCGCGGCGCTCATTCTGGCATGGGGCGATGAGGACATGACCTCGCGCTACCTGCATCTTGCTCTTGCGTGGAGCGTGCAACTTCTGCCGGTTCTGCTGGCGCTCTGCTACTTCAGCTCGATCTCGGGAACCGCGCTGGCTGCCGGGATCTTGGTGGGTCTGGCCGCAGCCTTCGTCACCGATGAAGCCGGGATCGTGCTTCTGGGCATTCAGGCCTGGGGCGGCTGGCCTTTGTCGGCGCATGCAGGGGCCTGGGGCCTGCTGGCTAATGTGGCAACCCTGCTCGCCGTTCAGCCGTTCACGCTGCGCCGCGCCCAAGAGCCTGGGCCGGAAGCCGGCGAAACGGCCAGCGGATATGGTTTCGGGCTGCTGCTTGCGGTGCTGTGGTTTGCCGTTCCCCTCTGCCTATACCTGACAATCGGCGACCGGCTCTTCGGGGTCCCTGATGACAGCTCCACCTGGCTCTTCGGTCTTCCATCGCTATGGGCCTGGCAGATCGTTTTCTGGCTGATCGGGGTGGCCTTCCTCTGGCACCTGTCGAGAAGACAGACTTAGTCAAGCCTGGCAAATATAGGTCACGGTCCTGATCCGGCGTTCGGTCAGGTTGATAACCTGGTTCCGGGCCATTGCCGGAAAATCCTTGCCGAGGAACGCCTGGAACGTCACGGCCGGGGCGATGGCCGGCTTGCTCATCCGGGCACGGACTTCTTCGAACCACTTCTGGCTTTCCGCTGTAGAATCCTGGATTTCGACAATCCGGAAGCCGGCCGCCCGCAAGAGGTCTTTCATCTTGTCCGGGGTCGCCAGGTAGCTGATCTCCGGTGTCCTGGCCCAGGGCACCGGAAACCGGACCGCGCCGCCCTCCCCCTGAACCACGTCATAGACCGCGAAAATCGCGCCGCGTTTCACCACCCGCCGCGCCTCGGCATAGAGCTTGTTCTTCGCCCGGACGTTCATACCGACGTGGATCGTCATCGCCGCATCGAACGCATCGTCCTCGAAGGGCAGGTCCAGAGCATTGCCCCGGATGAATTCGACCAGATCATCAAGGCGCACCCAGCATGACAGTTCGCGGGCGGTCTCGCAGAACTCTTCGGTCAGATCCACGCCGGTCACCCGGCACCTGTATTGCTGGGCAACGGTCCGGGCGGGCCCACCGAGGCCGCTGCCGATATCCAGAACCCGTGAATAGGACGTCAGCCGCATCTTGTCGGCCAATTCGACCGTGGCATTCCGGCCCCGGATATGGAATTCGTCGACTGCAGCAAGATCGCGTGGCGTCAGACGTTTCAGGTCTTTGCCCGCCTCCGCCAGCCTGTACGAGATCCGGGAGGCAAGATCTCCGGGTCCCGCGTAGTGTTGAGCGACCTCTCCGGACATCGATACACTTTCCTAAAAGCAGCAACTGACGGGTGTAACCATCAGCGGCGAATGTGGCGCGGGCATGATATCAGCATCCAAGCCGGTCCAGCACCCGCAGGACCGGGGCCACATAACTTCTCCCGAACAGGGCCGCATGCACCAGGTTCGGATAGATATTGTAGATATCCCGGCGGATCTCAAAGAAATCCGGCTGCAGCGCGGCATTGGCGCCATAGGCTTCGAAAAACGCATCGCCGAATGTGCCGAACAGGGTTGTGAACGCCAGCTCGATTTCAGGATGACCGTGGTAGACGGCAGGATCGATGAACGCCGCAATATGGTCGCCGCGCGCCAGAACATTTCCCTGCCACAGATCGCCGTGCAGCAGCGAAGGATGCTTCGGCTCGTTGAGATAGGTGCCGAGCCTGCCGGCAAGGGTGGTGATGCGCCTCAGTTCTCCAGGGTGCACGACCCCTCTCTGGGCGCAGGTGGTAGCGATGAACATCAGCCTGTGGCTGCGAAAAAAGGAGACCCACGAGTCCACGGGCGGATTGGGCTGAGGCAGCCCGCCGATAACCGTATCGCGATGATATCCGAAGCGGTCGACCGGCAAGGAATGCAAGGCAGCCAGCAACTCACCGGCATGGCGTTCCTGGCGAGCGGTGCGCGGCGCGCCCTCGTTCTCGATCCAGTCCATGACCAGAAGGTCCGGCTCGCTCAGAAGCACCTTC
The DNA here is from genome assembly GCA_039030315.1 of Pseudomonadota bacterium. Taxonomy (GTDB): domain Bacteria; phylum Pseudomonadota; class Alphaproteobacteria; order Rhizobiales; family CAJQND01; genus JAAEUE01. The sequence continues at coordinate 9,505 of JBCCEL010000139.1, read as the reverse complement.
GGGACGGGAAACCCGCCCGCCGCGCCAAGTGCCCGCAGCATGAACGCTTCGGTTTCCAGATGGCCCGCCAGATCAGGCGCGCCGGTCTTAACCAGGACCTTACCGCCGCTTTCCAGCTCGACTTTCAGCACGTCGAGCCCCCAGCTCCGGCCGATCGCGGTCGCCCGGGCCGGCGCGGGCCCAAGCTCTGACTTCAGACGGTCATGGATGTCGCCATTCAACATGCGTTCAGGGAAGGGTCCGGCAACCGAAACAAGAACAAGGCCCGGCGGGGGACACCGGGCCTTGCCAAGTTTAGTGCGAATTCAAGCTGGGGGTAAGGGGTCAAGCCTCGGCGGGCTTGTTGCGCTCCGCCATGAACCGCTCGAATTCCTCGCGGTCTCGGCTGCGCCTGAGGTGCTCGACGAATTCTCCGAACGCCTTCTGCTCCTCTTCAAGCTTGGCCAGCGTATCGCGCTTGTAGTCATCAAACGCCGCGTTGCCGCTCGTGGGGGTGCGGAACTGATCGACAGCATGCTTTACGGTCGTGTCCACATCGCCCCCCCAAAGGATGTAGGCGATGATGGCAAGTCCAAGCGGCCACCAAACGATGAATCCCAAGACCATTGCAGCAATCGCAAGTGGGGTCCAACGTCGTCCAGAAGTTTTCATCAAGTCCTCCATGTTGCTCGTGTAACCAGGATGTGGGGTGTACTGAGAGCTTTTCAAGAAAAATCGGAGGAAATTGGCGGAAAACCAGGAGATTCAGTGATTTAAACCATGAAAGCGAACGTCCAGCCTGCCAGCATGGAACTTGAGATCGCAAGCAGAACATAGAGGCTGAAGGCGGGAAGACGGACCAGTGCGAGCACGGGCAGGACCGCCCAGGCGCTGATGATCCCACCGGCAATCAGGAAGGTCATGGCTGGCCCCGGCGCCATGCCGTTTTCCAGCAGACCGCGCAGCAGGGGTAGTGCGGCGTACCCGTCGAGATAGATGGGCGCACCGACAACGGCCGCCAGCGGAACGGCAAAATCGCTGTCGACGCCGACATAGGTGGACAAGACTTCGGCCGGCAGCAGCTTCCTTAGATAATGTTCAGCGGTGAAGGCGAAGAGCAGCCACCCGATCATGAGCATGCCGTTTGCCCGGCAGACGCTGGAGAATACGGCGCGCCTCTCCGCCTCTTCCCAGAATTTCCAGTGGAGGATTTCCGAAACACAGGATCCGCATCGGGAGCCGGACAGTTTCCGCGCCATGTCTAGCCTGGCCGGGGCGCCAAGCCTGCCTGCCCGCGCGAGCAGCCAGCAGACGGCCCCGCCGAAGATCCCGGCGCCGAATGCCGCTGCGGTCTTGCCGATGGCGAACGGCAGGCCCAGCATGCCAGCGGTCACCGCCAGCATTCCAGGATCGGTGACCGGCGAAGACAGCCAGAACGCCATGATGGGCGCGAATGGAACACCGCCTGCCAGCAATCCCGCCACAAGTGGCAGAACGGTCACACCGCATACGGGCGTAAGCGCCCCGATGAAAGATGCAAGGACCACCATCGGCATCTCGTTGCCCCGGAACGCCGCCGCGATCAGCGCCATGGATCCGCTCGCCGTTATCGCAGCAGTCAGAACGAGGCCAAAAAGGACAACCGGCGAGATCACCAGAAGACTGATGGCCGCAAACCTCAAGGCCTCCGCAAACTCGCGCGGGTCCGCGAGCGCGATCACAATGGTCAGGAGCGCGCCGGCAGCCATCTTCAGAGTCCGCCCTGAGGGCACGAACCTACGGGCGTCGGTGTTCAAAGTTGTGATGCTCATGCCCAAGACATCTCATGGGTGTAGACATTAGAAAAATAGATTATTATTATCGTATCCATGAACAAAATCGATCGATATGTCCCACAGCTCGATAGCGAGGCCTTACGTTTCTTCGAGATGGTGGCCCGCTGCGGAAACGTGACCCGGGCGGCCGAACAGCTGCACCGGACACAATCGGCCGTGAGCGTACAGATCAGGAAGCTGGAAGACGATCTTGGACAGGAGCTGTTCAACCGTGAGCCCAGGGGGATGGCGCTGACTGCCGCCGGAGAAAGACTGCTGGCCGCCAGCAAACCGATCCTTGCCATGTTGAGCCAGGCGGCCGTCTCCATGGTTGCCGATCCCATAGAAGGTTCTGTCAGCGTCGGAATCCCGGACGATTACGGCCTGGAGCCCCTGGCCTCCGTGCTGGCCGATTTCGCCGGCCTCCACCCCCGGATCGAGGTCAACATCACCTGCGGCTTCAGCGCGGGCTTCGCCGAAGCGGTGAAAAAGGGCGATCTTGATCTGGCTGTCTATGCCGGGGAGATGGAAGATGCCCGCGGCGAGGTCTTGCTCTCAGAACAGACCGTATGGGCCACCGGGCCGCAAGGTGCGCCCGAACAGACATCTCCCCTCCCACTCGCCCTGTTCGACCGGGCCTGCTGGTGGCGCGATGCGGCGCTGGAGGCGCTGGCCGAAGCCGGACGGGACTATCGCATCGCCTACACGAGCGAGAGCGTCGCCGGGGTGAAGGCCGCCGTTTCCGCAGGCCTTGCCATCGGCGTTCTGGCTCGCAGTACCCTTGATACGGCCATGCGTGCACTCGGGCCGGCGGATGGATTTCCGCCGCTGCCGGCCTCCAATCTGGTCATGCTGAAGGCGAAGCATGCCCCGCCCGCCCCGACCGAGGCCATGATGCAGGCCATCCGGCGCGCCTTTGCCACAGGCCCCGAGCCTGCCCACGCATGAGCCGGGGCGCTTCCGTTTTCCTGCTGGTGATCATGGGCACCATGTGGGGCCTGCAATTCGCCATGCTCAAGCGCGCAGCCCAGGGCGGTTACTCGGACCTGACCATCCTGATGCTGGCGCTCGTCCTGCTCTCCATCGCGTTCGTCGCGATCATGCTCGGCCGCCGCCAGATGTTCCAGATCACCTGGCCGCGCGCGAAGTTCCTGCTGATCATCTGCGTTCTCGGTTACATCATCCCGCTTGGCGCAACCCTTGCCGCCTCGCACCACCTGCCCGCCGGCATTCTGACCCTGCTGGCATCGTTCTCGCCCGTGGCCACCGTCATCATTGCCCTGCTGTTTCGCACCGAGGCCGTGTCACGTCTGCGCCTTGCCGGGATCGGCCTCGGCACCTTTGCGGTCGTTCTCGTATTCTGGCCCGAACTCCAGCTTCCGGGCGCGGGAACCGCAGCCTATATGGCGCTCACCCTGTTGATCCCGGTCTGCTACGGCATGGAATCCATCTACATCGCGAAGTACTGGCCGGAGGGACTCAATCCGCTTCAGGCGGTGACCGGCGAAACCGTTGCCGCCATGCTCTGCGTCGCACCGGTCTTTCTCATCTTCGGCAGCCCGTCCGAGCTCGGCCTCAATTGGGGCGGCGCGGAGATCGCCATCCTTCTCTTCGTCCTCGCCGGCGTGATCGAGAGCCTGCTCTACTTCGTGATCATCCATCACACGGGCGGCGTTTTCGTGAGCTTCGGGACCTTCGTGTCGCTGGCCGCCGGGATCGCCTGGGGAATGGTGCTGTTCGGAGAAACCCATGGCCTCCCCGTCTGGGCGGCCGTGGTTATTCTGTGCGCGGCTCTTGGTCTTGTTTGCTTCGATGATCCGGACGCACGAAGAAAATCAGGATCAGCGCCAGAAGGGTAAAGCCGGCGAGCATGGCCCAGGCCTCGTTGATCGCCGCCGTCAGTCCGACCTTTTCGATGGTCGGCTTGATCATTTCGATCATGCCCTCCGGCGGCACGAAGCCGGGCGGAGGAATATCGTAGACGCTGATATCGGCGAACGCGATGGCGTCCGGGTCCTGCTTCAGGAGCTTGATGCCGATCTCCTTGCCGTGGTGCGGCGCGCGCTGCCAGATCACGGTGTCGATCAGAGCGATGCCGATGGCCCCGCCGAGATTGCGCATCAGGTTGAAGAGCGCGCTGCCGTCCGGCACCTTCGCCTTCTGCAGCATGCCGAGAGCGATCGCGGTGGGAGGCAGCAGGCAGAACATCATTGCCCCGCCGCGGAAGACCTGCGGCCAGAACATCTCGTCGAAATCCGTTGCCACGGTCTGGTGGTAGCTCCAGCCGACGCCAATCGCCAGAAAAAGGAAGCCGCTCGCGGTGAGCCATCGTGCATCGAAGCGCTGTTCGAACTGTACGGCAATGGGGGCCGTAACCAGCTGGGCGATGCCAGTCACCAGCATCACGATGCCGATATCGAGCGGCCCGTGCCCGCGCACGAGGCCAAGGAAAACCGGCATCAGGTAGTTGGCCCCGAACAGGCTCATGCCGAGCAGGAAACTCAGCGTGCAGGCGATCGCGAAGTTGCGGTCCGAGAACAACCGCAGATCCGTGATCGGTAGAACGATGCGGAGCGAACGGGTGATGAAAAAGGCCCCGGCGACCACCACGATGGCCATGAGGCCGAGCACAACCGGTGAGCCCCATCCCCTTTCGGGCGCCTCCTTCAGACCGATTTCCAGACAGGCCAGGCCAACCGCCAGCGCGATCAGGCCCAGCCAGTCGAGCTTGCGGATCAATCCCTTCTCACGGTCGCCCGCGGGCAGCAGCTTGGTCGCGGCAAAAAAGGCAAGAATGCCGGGCGCCACGTTGATGAGGAACAGCCAGGGCCAGGAATAGGTCTGGGTGATGTAACCCCCAACGATGGGGCCGAGCGTCGGCGCGGTCACCGCGAGAACGCCGCCCAGTGTCGTTGCCAGGGCCTGCTTTTCCTCCGGAAACATCAGGAAGACTGCCGAGAACACCAGCGGGATCAGGCAGCCGCCGGACAGGCCCTGCACGATACGGAATGCGATAAGCGTTTCGAAATCGGGGCTGTAGGCACAGCCGACGGACGCTGCGGTAAAGATCGCCAGGGCGCCCAGGAAGAGGCCCTTCACCGAAAAGGCCCGCGACAGAAAGCCGGTGAGCGGGATCGCGATGACTTCGGCAATGAGATAGGCCGTCTGGATCCAGCTCATCTTGTCGGCGGAAATGCCGAGCGCATCGCGGATGGCCGGCAGGGAGGTCGCAACGATCTGGATATCCAGAATTGCCATGAACATGCCGGCGCACATGGCGCCGAAGCCCGCCCAGGTGCGCCAGGTCACATCTTGCGGGTGGCTCGCGGTCATCCTGCCGTTTGAGGCGGCGCCTCGGCGGAGGCTGCGGCCAGCGCAGCATTTTCCGCACGGATCCTAATGTACAGCACGGCCGCGTTGAGGACGGAGAACACCACCGCAAACCAGACAAGTCCGAAGGTCAGCGGCAGTACCGCGATCTCACCGATGACCACAGCGTAATTCGGGTGATTGAGAAAACGGAAGGGACCGGTCCGGATCGGTTCAGCCCCCGGCAGGACTATGATTTTCGTGGTCCAGCGCTCGCCGAGCGTCGCCAGAACCCAGATCCTGAGACACTGAAGGACAACGAATATCGCCAGCCAGAAGAGGTTCACCGGCGAATCCCAGGCGAGCCACCACAGGCCCAGCAGCCAGGCTGCATGCATGACGACGATCAACAGATAGTGGCCGGGAGCTTCTTCGCGTGCGCCTCTGGCCAACAGGCGCTCCGTGTTGCGTTTCGCCAGAACCAGTTCGCCGAGACGCTGGACCGTGACAAAGGCCAGGATCGCCGTAGCGAAGGTTATCATGCGGCCCTCAGCGAAACACAGGACGAAGTGAAGCCTGGACCGAGCGCCGACAGCACCGTCCGTCCCGGCAGACCCTTCTGCATCAACCGCTCCAGCACGAAGAAGACGGTCGGTGCGGACATGTTGCCGTAGTCCCTCAGGACCTCCCGTTCGGCATCCAGGGTGCCCTGCCCCAGTTCCATGGCGCTCTCGATTGCGGCAATGACCTTCTGACCACCCGGATGAAAGCCGAAACGGCCCACATCCTCGCGGTCCAGCTCGAGCGCCGACAACATTCCGTCCAGAGCCGGCGCGAGATACTTGCGGGCAAACGGCGGGATAGCGCGGTCAAAGATCACGCCAAGACCATCCGCGTCCACCGACCAGCCCATGATGTCGAGGGTGTCGCGCCAGGTATGCTCTTCCGCGCCTTCGATCTGGATCTCGCCCTCTTCGTCCGAGCTCACCACCGCTGCGACCGCGCCGTCGCCAAACAGGGCGCTGGCCACGATGTTAGCCTTGGTCAGCTTGTCGAGTTGGAACGACAGCGAGCAGAGCTCGATGATCACGAGGAGGACGTTTGAGCCGGGATCCGCCTTTGCCAGCCGCGAGGCGAGACCAAGACCGGACGTGCCGCCGGCGCATCCGAGGCCGAAAACCGGAACCCGGCGCACGTTGTGCCGGAACGGCATGACATTGAGCGCGCGGGCCTCAAGACCGGGTGTTGCAATCCCCGTGGAACTCACGGTGACAATCGTGTCGATCTCAGCGGCAGTAAGCTTTGCCCGGTCCAGCGCCTCTGTCGCAGCTTTCAGGAAGAGCCCGTCGGCACAGTCCAGGTAGGCCTCGCTGCGGTCCGGCCAGTTCCGTGGCTCAAGGTACCACTCGATGGGGCGCGCCATCTGGCGCTTGTGAATGCCCGCCGTCCTGAAGACGTTCTTCAATCGCCCGAAATCGGCATATCTAGATGCGAAAAGGTGCTCAGCAGCAGCTGCTGCGTCGTCCTGAAGGATGATGTTCTCAGGGGCCGATGTTGCCATCGCCCGCAGGAAGACCGGTTGTACCGCCGCCATTAAGACCCCACTGCCTACGCCCACTCACCACGTAGAGGCCTTGTTAGCGCAATTTTGCCGGGGGCGCTAAGCCTCTTTCATCACACCTTGTTCCATTTCCGTCATATGGAGTTCATTAATCGGCTTTCCTGTCTCCGCTGGCTGCGGCCATGTTCGCGAGCATCCAGCGCGGAAAGTCATCGTCCGGCATCCAGCGCACGGCGCGTTTCTGCAGGTGCTGCCAGGCCCCGCCCGTTGCCGCCAGGCCGGTGATCGCCGATGCACAGATCCAGCTGGGTACGCCGGCCTGGTAACCAAGACCCGCGATCACCATCACCGCCGCTACGCCTGCCACCTTGATCGAACATGTCATCGTGATTTCTCCTTTATTGAACAACGTTCATAAAATAGCACGAAATGAACATCGTTCAATAAAAATCTCCAGATGCTGCGAAAATGGTGAACGCCATTCAGAATCATAGTCGAAGGGCGCTAAGGTCCCGCTGAACATGAGAGGTGCGGATGCCGAAGAAGATACGGGAAAGCCGGGAGGAATTGCGCAACGCCATGATCGCAACGGCGGAGCGCGTGATCGTATCTGACGGCGTCACCGCACTGACCGCCCGGCGCCTGGCCTCAGAACTCGGCATCGCTGTCGGGACGACCTACAACGTTTTCAAGGACATGAGCAGTCTGGTTGAAGAGGTCAACGCGTTGACCATCGCCCGGATCACGGAGGGAATATCCGGGGTCGATGCCTCTGCCGGCAGCGATGAAGACATACTGATGTGCTACGCGGATGCCTATATCGGCTTCGTCACCGAAAACCAGAACCTCTGGGCCGCCCTCTTCCATGGCGAGGTCCATCCCGACAGCCCGTCCCACCAGCGCAACCTTGCCAATACGTTGAAACTCTTCGGGTTCCTTGAAACCACTTTGAGTTCCATCGCCCCCCAGGCCGACAAGGAAACGGTGGCCGCATCCGCCCGGGCGCTGTGGGCGGCGGTTCACGGCATGCTATCCTTGGTGGCCGGCAACCGTCATGTCATTCTGGGACTGGGTGATATCCGCGAAACCATCCGGGTCCTTGTGCACAATCATGTGGCCGGGATGCGGGCCGGCAGCTAGGCGGCCCTGTCATGCAGCGGTTATGAAAACCCCAGGGATCGCAGAGCGCCTGCTCGCGCCCTCCGCTTTCACGCCCAAAACCCCCTGGCGGGCCTGGCCGGCCTTCCTGATCTCGCTCCTGCTTGCCGGCATCCTTCTCATCATTGCCCTCAGGGCGATGACCCACAGCTACTGGATGCTGCTTCAGGATCAGCCGGACGGGCTCTCACAACTAGGTCTCCCCGCCCGGGAAACCGCGCAGGTTCTGGGGCTGGAGGTCGGCGCGATCATCTCGCAGCTCATCTTTCTCGGCCTTCTCTTCCTCCTTTCGCTGTGGAAGGGCGGGAGGCCGGCCGGGGTCATGGCCCTCGGGCGCCCGCCGATATCCTTCTGGAAGGCCGGGCTGATCTGCGCCACGGCAACAGGTGCGCTTCTCTCGGTTGACCATGCGGTCCACTGGGTCTTTCCGTTTCCTGACTGGTCCGAGTACTGGGAAAACGAACTCAGGATCGTCAGTTCCTCATACTGGCCGTTACTGTTCGCAAGTGCCGTCCTCTGCGCACCCTTGATTGAAGAGCTTTGGTTCCGGGGCTTCCTGTTCTCCGCCTTCATCAAGTCGGACTACGGGCTGGCCTTGACGGCGTTGCTCACCGGCCTGCTCTGGACCGTTCTTCACATTGGCTATCCGCTGCAGACGCTCGCCGTGATTTTCATCGATTCACTCGTACTCTCCGCCCTGATCTGGAAGTATGGATCGGTCTGGCTGTGCATTGCGGTCCATGCACTGCTCAACGGTGCGTTCCTAATTCAGCTGAGCTGGTATAACTATCCCGGCTGAAAGTTTTCACGGACGCTGATTCGCGGCTAACCAGACAGGACCCATGCGGCAATATCTCGATCTCATGCGCCGGGTACGCGAAACCGGCGCGCAGAAGGGCGACCGGACCGGCACCGGCACGCTCAGCGTGTTCGGCCACCAGATGCGGTTCGACCTCTCCGCAGGATTCCCGCTGGTGACCACCAAGCGGCTGCATCTGAAGTCGATCATCCACGAACTGCTCTGGTTCCTGAACGGCGATACCAACATCGCCTATCTGAAGGAGAACGGCGTCAGGATCTGGGACGAATGGGCCGACGAAAACGGCGATCTCGGTCCCGTCTACGGTCATCAGTGGCGCTCCTGGCCGACGCCTGAGGGCGGCAAGGTGGACCAGATTGCAGCGGTCGTGGACAGCCTGAGAAACAATCCGGATTCGCGCCGCCACATCGTCTGTGCGTGGAACGTGGCCGATGTCGATGACATGGCGCTGCCGCCGTGCCACTGCCTTTTCCAGTTCTATGTGGCGGACGGCAGGCTCTCCTGCCAGCTCTACCAGCGCTCGGCGGACATCTTCCTGGGCGTACCGTTCAACATCGCCTCGTATGCGCTCCTGACCCACATGATGGCGCACGTCACCGGTCTGAAGGCCGGCGAGTTTATCCACACCTTCGGGGACGCCCATCTCTACCTGAACCATCTGGAGCAGGCCGACGAGCAACTCACCCGCGAACCGCATCCCCTCCCCCGCTTGGTGATCAAGCGGGATGTGTCGCAGATCGACGGCTTCCAGTTCGGCGACTTCGAGATCGTGGGATACGAGCCCTACTCCCACATTGCCGCCCCGGTTGCGGTCTAGTCATGTCGATATGAAGCACTGCCCGGTCATGTATGCACCTCTGGACG